>JBBSUT010000001.1:0-81454 GCA_038234155.1 Sphingomonadales bacterium
AGGGGTAAAGGCACCGTCGTTGGCTGCCTGGTTGGCGTTCGGGTCATAGCCCTGGCTGCCATCTTCATAACCATTGCCCTGATTGAGCGGCGCGGGCGGCAGTTCGGGCGGAGCCTTCTTGCCGCAGGCACCCAGCGCCAAGGTACTGGCGGCAAATACCCACATGATCCGGTTGCGTTTGCTTGTCATCCCACTGTTCTCCTGTGGCTGTTATGTGGGTCCGCGTGCCGCCACTGACACCGGGACCTTTGAAGGAATTGCTGCGATTTACGGCCGGATCGGGCCCCAAGCCGGATCAGACCCGTCAACCGGCGTGGGCAGGCGGCGTTCGTTGGCGCCGGCCGCATCGACCTGCCACACCGATGTAGCGCCTGTTCCCTGCGCGGTGCGGAAGAACTGGATCACGCGGCCGTTGGGCGCCCAAGTCGGGGCCTCGTCCTGCCAGCTGTCCGTCAGCAGCCGTTCGCCGCCGCCGCCCGGGCGCATTACGCCTACGCGCAGGTTACCGGCGATCTTGGTGAACGCGATCAAGTCTCCGCGCGGGCTCCATTCGGGCGTGGCATAGCGGCCGCTGCCAAAGCTGATGCGCTTCTGATCCGTTCCATCCGCGCTCATCACATACAGCTGCTGGCTGCCCGAACGATCGCTCTCGAACACGATCTGCCTTCCGTCGGGCGAGAAGCTGCCGCCCACTTCGATACCCGGCGCGTCGGTCAACCGCACCGGCGTGCCGCCGTTGGTCGAGATCTTGTAAACATCCGTATTGCCGCCGACTGCCATGGAATAGAGGATGGTTTTGCCGTCGGGCGACCAGCGCGGCGCAAAGGTCGGGTTGGCGCTCTGCGTCACCAGCCGCTGCCGACCGCTGCCGACATCATAGATATAGATGCGCGGATTGCCGTCGGTGTAGCTCAGATACAGAATCGACTGGTAGTTGGGTGAAAAGCGCGGCGTTAGCGCGGTCGACCCGCCGGCGGTAAGGAAGCGGTGGTTGGCACCGTCCGAATCCATGATCGCCAGGCGCTTGGTCCGATTATTTTTCGGCCCGGTCTCCGCAATATAAGCGATACGGCTGTCGAAAAATGGCTGTTCGCCGGTCAGACGGGAATAGATGATGTCGGAGCATTTGTGCGCCGCCCGCCGCCAGTCGCGCGCTGGCACGACATAGCCCTGGCGGGAGAGTTCGCTGCCCAGGCTAACGTCGTAGAGATAGCAGCCAACGGTAATCTCGCCGGGGCTGGCGGCGCGCACGAAGCCCTGCACCAGCACCTCTGCGTTGATACCCTTCCAACCTGGAAACTGCGGCGCGGTCACCTCGGTATAGCCTATCGCGCGCACCTGATCGGGCCCGCGCGGCGAGAACAGGCCGTTGTTGCGCAGATCTGCAGTGATGACATCGCCGATCTGGCGGCCGAGCGTGCCGGTGGAGCCGGCGTCGGTAGATCGGTCGGCATCGGTGGCGAAACCGGGAATCGCGATGATCGTATCCATTCTCTTGGCGTCGGCGACGATATCCTCGCTCTGCTGCGCCCCCGCTTGCTGGGCGGAAACCGCGGCGGGAAGCAGCAACGTGCCAGCCAACAGGCAGGCAGTGGCGGTGAATGGGCGGGTTAAATGGTTCATATGTCGCTTCTGAAGGTCAAATCCCAAGATTTCCAGTTATCATAATATTCTGCCGGTAGCTTGAACGGCGCAGCCTGTTGCACCGATTTTATCGCGCGTTCGATATGCAGCTTCTGCTGCGGCGCATTACTGTCTGTCTTGCCGGACTGGCTCACCAGTGTCGGCGTGCCGGCCAGGCCACCTTCCTTGTTCAACCGAATGCGCAAAACGGTGCGCAGTTGCTCGACATCCACGCCCGCGGGCACGTTGCGCTTCCAATAGGGCGCGATCTCCCCCTTTATGCTGACGTCGATCTGGCGGCGCGCGGTTTCGCTATAGATGGCGGCGGGGGGATTGTCAGCTTTGCCCGTGGTGCCGATCGATCCGCGCATATTCTCGGCGAAACTGCTCGAGCGTGCGGCGTTGGCACGGCCGCTTCCGGTCGATGCTGCGGCCGCGGGTTTGAGAGCGGGTTTGAGAGCGGGTCTGGCGGCGGCCTTTGGCGCGGGAGCCGTCTTTTTAGGTTCGGCTTTTGGCTCAGCTTGGGCGGCGGCCTTGGGAGCCGGCTTTGGCTTGGCGGCCGGTTTCGGCTTGGGCGCAGGCTTCGGTTTGACAGCGGGCCTTGGCGCCGGCTCGGGTTTGGCGACGGGAACAGGCTTGGGGACGGAACGCGGCGGCGCGGGCTCGGATTGCGTCACCGGGGCCGGCGCATCCATCTGCGGCAACGGCGCATCCATCGGCATGGCGTCCATCGGATCGCCGACTTCGTCGGCCGGAGCAGGGGCGGGTGCCTGGCTGGACAATTTCGGTGCGGCGGCGAGAGGCGCAATCTCGCCCAGCAACGAAACCTGCACGGGATCGGGCCGGGGCGGCGGCACATCGTCGGCGGCGAACAGGCCTAGCGACAGCGCGGCGAACAGGGCGAAATGCCCCACCACCGCTGCGCCCAGCCCGATCTTCTCCGCCCTCTGCATTACCGGCGCAGCGCTATGGCTGCGTGCCTGAACTGGTCGTGACCAGGCTGATCGCGTTGAGGCCCGCGCGGTTCAGCTCGCCCATCACGCTCATCATCGTGCCGTAATCAATCGACTTGTCCCCGCGCAGCACCACCGCGCGCGCGTTTGCGCCGCGCGTCGCTGCCAGCGCCTCCAGCCGCGCAGGCAGCTCGCCCGAAGCCAGCGCCTCGCCGTCAATATAGATCACGCCGCCCTTGTCGATCGCAATCTCGATTGGCTCCGCGGGTTGCTCGATCGCGTTTGCGCGGCTCTCCGGCAGGTCCACCGGTACGCCGGTCACGAGTAGCGGCGCGGTCACCATGAAGATAATCAGCAACACCAGCATGACGTCAACCAGGGGGGTGACGTTGATCTCCGCCATCGGCGCGCGGCTACCGCCCCGGCCCCGCCGCCGAGATCCGCCGCGGCCATTGCCCAGCTGCATCGCCATCAGATCTCTTTTTCCAGCTCGCGGCTCAGCGTGGCGTGGAAGCCGTCTGCAAAGCGGCCCAGCCGCGCCTCATGCTGGTTCAGCCGGTGGGCGAAACGGTTATACGCGATCACGGCGGGGATGGCCGCGAACAGGCCGATGGCGGTGGCGAACAGCGCTTCGGCGATGCCCGGCGCCACCACGGCCAGCGTGCTGTTCTGCTCGGCCGCGATCGCGGTGAAGCTGCGCATGATGCCCCAGACAGTGCCGAAAAGCCCGACGAACGGCGCCACCGATCCGGTGGTGGCGAGGAAGTTCAGCCGTTCGGACAGTTTGTCAATTTCATGCGCGATGGTGCTGTTCATTGTGGCCGAGAGCCGCTCGCGCGTGCCCTCGCGGTCGATGGCCTTTCCACCGGTCGAATGGCGCCACTCGGTCACGGCGCTGGCCAGCACATGGGCAATCGGCAGTTTGGCCTTGCCGCGGTCGCGTACAAAGCCATCGATGTCTTCGGCTTTCCAGAAATCGCGCTCGAACGCTTTGGTCTGGCTGCGGATGCTGCCCATTTTCATGAGAAAAGAGATGATGATCGCCCAAGTCCAGATACTGGCCAGAATCAGGCCCAGGATGACGGCCTTCACCACAATATCAGCCTGCAAGAACAGGCCGACAGGGGAAAATCCTGTGGTTGTGGCGGCGGAGGCGAACATATCGAGCGCGTTCAAATTACTGGTCTTCCATAGGGTCGGCATCGGTCATTAGCGACTTGTAGATGGCAAGCCAATCGCCGGGTTGCCGCGTCGGACGTCCGGCGGGCGAAAGGAAAGCGGCGGTAACCCGCGCCTCGCATAGCAGCAGGGCGTGCCTGAAAACCTGCTGAACGATATGGCAGCTGGCGGCGCGGACATCGACGACTTTGCTGCGGATCAGAAGCGCATCGTCAAAATGGGCGGGCGCGCGGAACTTCAGGTCCATTGCCGCCACGGCATAGACGCCGGTGCCAGCGGCATGGGCGGCGGCCTGATCGATCCCGGCGACGCGCAGCATGTCGGATCTGGCGCGCTCGAAATAGCGCAGATAATTGGCGTGATAGACAACGCCGGAAAAATCGGTGTCCTCGAAATAGACGCGCACCGCGAAGCGATGTTCGGCCCCGGAGTAACGCCCGCAATAGGGGGCGTCGGCCACATATCCGGCGCTAATCAAACAAATTGCCTTCGGCCGCGGTGCCCAGCGGCGGGGCGATCCCCAGATGCGTCCAAGCGCGCGCGTTGAGGCAGCGGCCCCGCGCGGTGCGGGCGATCAGGCCGAGCTGGATCAGATATGGCTCGATCACCTCCTCTATCGTGTCGCGCGGTTCGGACAGGCCCGCCGCCAGCGTTTCCACGCCGACGGGACCGCCGCGATAGATGTCCGCGATCATGTGCAAATAGCGCCGGTCCATCGCGTCCAGCCCCAGCGCGTCGACTTCCAGCCGGGTCAGCGCCCCGTCGGCTACCTCGGCGGTTACCTCGCGCTCGCCCAGCACATGCGCAAAATCGCGCACGCGGCGCAGAAGGCGCCCGGCCACGCGCGGGGTGCCGCGCGCACGCTTGGCAATCTCGGCCGCGCCGTCTTCGGAAATGCCGAGCTGGAGCAGTCCTGCCGCGCGGGTCACGACGCGCTGCAGTTCCTCGACGGTATAGAAATTCAGGCGCACCGGGATGCCGAAACGATCGCGCAGCGGCGTGGTCAGCAGGCCCTGACGCGTCGTCGCGCCGATTAGCGTAAAGGCGGGCAGGTCGATCCGCACGGAACGCGCGCTCGGACCCTCGCCGATGATGAGATCGAGACAGCGGTCCTCCATCGCGGGATAGAGCACCTCCTCAACCATGGGGTTGAGCCGGTGAATTTCGTCGATGAAGAGCACGTCGCCCTCCTCGAGATTGGTGAGCAGCGCAGCCAGATCACCCGATTTGGCAATTACCGGCCCGCTGGTGGCGCGAAAGCCTACGCCCAATTCGCGCGCCACAATCTGTGCCAGCGTGGTCTTTCCCAGCCCCGGCGGCCCGAAAAACAGCACATGGTCCATCGCCTCGGCCCGGCTTCTCGCGGCCGTGATGAACACGCGCAAATTCTCGCGCGCCTGCCGCTGACCGACGAAATCGTCCAGCGTCTTGGGCCGCAACGCCGCATCGATATCGTCCGGCTGGCGTTCGGCGGAGTGGACCGGCGGGGTATCGATCACACGGCCACTTCATCATATGCGCCAATATAATTCTCGCGCGTCGAAAGGCCGTCCAGTTCGTGGTCCAGCGCCTGGTAGCGCTCGGCGAACCGGCGTTTGAACAGGTCGTAGCTCGCGCGGCTGGTCCATCGGTCATGGCTGAGATAGCGGCCTTGCTGCTCCTTGTCGCGCAGCAGCCACGTGCCCAGAAAACCCTCAGCCTCGGCAAACAGATCGACCCAGGAGCCGGAGCCGCCATAGGCTTGTTCGAAGACGGCGCGATTTGCCTCCGGCACGAAATATTCCCAGATGACCGAATAGCTCATGATGTCTGTTCCGCAATATTCACCTTGCCGCCTTCTTTAAGGCGCGCCGCACCAATGCGTCGAGCCCCGCGTCGTCGCCCAGATCGTCCGATGCTGCGGCCACCGCGCGGGTGGCTTCGGCCGGTTTGAAGCCGAGATTCTGCAGCGCGCTGACCGCATCCGCGCTGTTCAATCCGACGGGGATCGCAGCGGCAGCGCCCGAGCCGCCGGGGATGGCACCGGCCTTGTCGCGCAGTTCGTTGACGATACGCTTGGCCAGCTTGGGGCCCACACCGTTGGCCCGCGCCACCATGGCGGCGTCTTCGCTGCCGATAGCGCGCTTCAGTTCGTCAAGCTCCAGCGCGGAGAGGATGGCGAGCGCTACCTTGGAACCCACGCCCTGCACGCCGACGAGCAGCCGGAACCAGTCCCGTTCGGCCGCGCTGGCAAAGCCGATCAGGCGCATGTCGTTCTCGCTTACCTGCATTTCAGTGTGGACCGATGCCGCTTCGCCCACCGCGCCGATGTCCGCGATGGTGCGGGCAGAGGCATGGACCAGATAGCCCACGCCGCCCACGTCGACGACCAAATGATCGGCGCCCGCCGCGTCGATCCTTCCGCTGAGTTTTGCGATCATGCTTTGTTCCCTAGCGGGGTCAGGCCATCGGGGGAAGGGGGCGTGTCAGCGGTGATGGGCATGGGTGATCGCCACCGCCAGCGCATCGGCAGCGTCCGGACCGGCCAGCACCGCGCCGGGCAGCAGGATTTTCAGCATGGCCTGAACCTGGGTCTTGTCAGCGCCGCCCGTGCCGACCACCGCCTTCTTTACCAGGCGCGGCGCATATTCTCCGACGCTCAGCCCGGCCCGTGCCGCCGCCAGCAGCGCCACGCCGCGCGCCTGGCCAAGCTTGAGCGTCGATTGCGGGTTGGCGTTGACGAACACTTCCTCCACCGCCGCAAGATCGGGGCGATGTTCGGTCAGAACGGCGGTGAGCGCGACATCGAGCGTCAGCAGCCGCTGCGCGAGCGGGACCTGCGGCGCGGTCTTGATCTGCCCGTTGGCGATATGAGCCAGCCGGTTGCCCTCGGCGCGGATGACGCCCCAGCCGGTTGTGCCGAGACCGGGATCGAGCCCGATGATGATCATGGAGAGACCGGCGAGGAAATGGTCGGATCAGAGCTGCGGTTTGATGCGCTTGACGTTCCAGACAAGCCCCAGCTTCTCCATGCCCAGGATGACATATCCGCATATATCCACTTCCCACCATTTGACGCCGACATAGGCGGCGCGCGGATGAGCATGGTGGTTGTTGTGCCAGCCATCGCCCAGCGTCAGGATGGCCAGCAGCCAGTTGTTGCGCGCTTCGTCCCGGCTTTCGAATCGTTTCGATCCGAAGCGGTGGCCGATGCTGTTCACGCCCGCCACGGCGTTTTGCACCATGAACACCGTGAAAAAGCCGCCGATCAGGATGGTGCCGGGCACATGGGTGAACGTAAAGCCGCCGAACACAAAGCCCCAGATGGCGGGCAGGATCACCGCCGACATGGCAAACCAGAAATAGCGTGTGCGGTGGCAGAACAGCACCACCGCATTGTCGACCAGGCCCTTGCCGTAGATGCTCTTGTCGGTCGTCGTCTGCTCGAACACCCAGCCCAGATGCGCGTGATACATGCCCTTGAGGCCGCCGGTTTTGTTGCCGAACCCGTCGACATAGGGGCTGTGTACATCGCCCGGCTGATCGGTGCGGGCGTGGTGACGGCGATGGTCTGACGCCCATTTCATGACCGAGGCATGGCTGGCCAGCTGCGCCAGAATGCCGATCGCATAACGCATCGGCCTGGATGTCTCGAAACAGTTGTGCGAGAAATAACGGTGATAGCCGATGATCACGCCCATCATCAGCATGACGTAACCGAACAGAAAGGCGGACCATTCGGTCCAGCCGGTCGGCATCAGCACCGTCCATATGATGGCGGCGACAGAGCCCAGGATCTTGGCGGCGGACATGAAATGGTGCTCGCGCACCTTGGCGCGCACCGAAGGCCCATCGACAAGCACGCCGGGAATCGTGCCCGTGCGGTCCTGCGGCCCCATTCCGGCCAGCTCGGCCAGATTGTTGTCGACCCTGGTTGCCATAACGCTCCAATCCCCCCCAAACACGAGAGAAGCGATTAAAGCCTAACGCGCCGTTAAGCAATATAAGATGGAATAGAGATGGCCGATACGGCCCCGGTCAGCCGTCCTGACCAAGCTTTTCCATGATCTCGTCCGAAATGTCGTAATTGCCCGACACTGTCTGGACGTCATCGTCGTCGTCCAGCGCATCGAGCAGGCGGAACAGCGTGTCGGCGTCGCTCTCGGCCACGTCGACCATCAGACTGGGCTTCCAGGCCAGCTTGACCGTTTCGGCCTCACCCAGTGCCTTTTCCAGCGCGCCGGCCACCTCGTGCAAGTCATCGCCCGCGGTCCAGATCTCGTGCTCGTCCTTGCCCGACTGGATATCCTCGGCGCCTGCCTCCATCGCGGCCTCGAGCACCTTGTCCTCGCCTCCGACCCAGGCCGGATAAACGATCAGGCCCAACCGCTCGAACCCGTGTGCAACCGATCCGGACGCGCCCAGATTGCCGCCGTTCTTGCTGAACGCGGTGCGCACATTGGTCGCTGTGCGGTTGCGGTTGTCGGTCAGCGCCTCGACGATAATGGCGACGCCGCCGGGCCCGTAACCCTCGTAACGAATCTCCTCATAGTCATCGCCCTCGTTGGCCGATGCCTTGTCGATCGCGCGCTGGATATTGTCCTTGGGCACCGATTGCGCCTTGGCGGCCTGCACCGCAGCGCGCAGCCGAGGGTTCATGTCCGGATCGGGCATGCCCATTTTGGCCGCGACCGTGATCTCGCGGCTGAGCTTGCTGAACGTGGCCGAGCGCTTCTTGTCCTGCGCGCCCTTGCGATGCATGATGTTCTTGAACTTGCTATGGCCTGCCATGGCCGATTTCCTTCGCGTAAATGATCTGCCCCGCTCTTTAGGGGACGGCGGGGTTGCCGCGCAAGCCGGGGGCAGACTGCGCAGCATCATGTGGGACATATACTTTCAAAGTATACAAAGTAGACACACAGAATGAATTCTTAGAACGCTATACCGCCGTGCCGCGCACGAAACACAAAGGAGTGAGACATTTTATGTCGCACCGAATGGTCTCCTGTAGGCCAACGGCAATCTGCAGGCCAACGGAAATTGTCCGCGGCGCGCGTCTATGTCAGATGCGGACTGCAGTGCCGGTGACGCTGACCATCATCATCGATCCGTTCTGGCCGAGCACCTCATAATCCAGATCGACACCGACCACCGCGTTTCCGCCGAGCTTGGCCGCCTTTTGCGCCAGTTCCTCGAGCGCTTCCTCCCGCGCGTCGCCGAGCGCGCGTTCATAGGAGCCCGAGCGTCCGCCGACGACATCGCGAATATTGGCGAACAGATCGCGGAAAATGTTCGCGCCAATGATCACCTCGCCGGTGACCACGCCGTAATATTCAACGATCGGCCTGCCTTCGATCGTCGGCGTGGTGGTGATGATCATGGGATGTTCCTTGCTTTGGATATGCCGGCCCGTCGCGGCACGTCCGTACTTGGTAGCAAGGCCGCCCATGGTGGCAAGACCATCGATGGTAGCACGGCCTTCGACGGTAGCACGGCCTTGCCATCGTCGTCATTGGCCGGGAGCGGCTATCAGCCGATCCCGAGCGCGGCCTTATAGGTTTCGATCAGCATTTCCATTTCCTTGCGCTCGTCTGGCTTCAGTTTCCGGAGCCGCACGATCTGGCGCATAATCTTGATGTCATAACCCTGGCTTTTGGCCTCAGAATAGACGTCGCGGATATCGTCGCTGATACCCTTTTTTTCTTCTTCCAGCCGCTCTACGCGCTCGATGAACAGGCGCAATTGCTGGTCGGTGGTGGTGGCTTCTTCGTCTGCCATGATAGATTCTCCTGATCGAAAAAACACCGTGAGCGCTGAGCCCGTCGAAGGGCGTCAATCGTCACGAACAAACGGGCTTCGACAAGCGCAGCCCTGACGGATATTGAAATGGACCGGACGCGGATTGCGCGCCGAATCGCGGAGCGCCGTGCCTAGCCAGCGTCGGCGTTTTTCGCCACGCTTTCCTTCATCGCGCGCAGCTGCTGGTCGCTGGCCGGGGTCTGGTGCCGCGCCTTGTACGCGTCATAGGGCATGCCGTAGATATAGGCGCGGGCCTGCTCCTTGCTCAGCGATCCGTCCGCCTCCATCAGCCAGTCGGCCAGGCAGTTGCGGCAAAAACCGGCGGTGCCCATGATGTCGACATTCTGCACGTCGGTGCGGCCGCGCAGATGGATCAGCAGCCGCTGGAACGTGGCTGCGATGGCGGCGTCGCCGGGCGTAATATCGGTTTCGGTCATGGGCAGGCATACCTGTTCAAGGGAGGATCATCCCTGGAGGATGGTCGGAATTTCTTGGGTCCGTCATGCTAAGCCGCTAAGCGGGCCGCCGCAAGCCGAGGAGCCTCCATGACCGATTTCACCAAACCGCGCACGCGCAAGATCCGCATCCTTGTCACCCTCGGCCCTGCCAGCGAGAGCGCGGAAGCGATCGAGAAGCTGCACCGTGCGGGCGCGGACGCGTTCCGGATCAATATGAGCCACGGCGCGCAGGAAGATAAGAAGAAGCTGTTCGAATATATCCGAGCGCTGGAGGAAAAGACCGGGCGGCCGACCACAATCCTGGCCGATCTCCAGGGCCCCAAGTTGCGTGTCGGGACGTTTGCGGACGGCAAGATCGAGCTCAAAGAGGGCGATGTGTTCACGCTTGACCGGCTGGACGAGCCCGGCAACTCTACCCGCGTGATGCTCCCACATAAGGAAATCTTCGACGCGCTGGCGGTGGGCGACCGGCTGCTGCTCGATGACGGCAAAATCGCGCTGAGGATCACCCAGGCCATGCCGGACCGGATCGAGACGCGCGTCGAGGTCGGCGGGCCGCTCAGCAACCGCAAGGGCGTGAACGTGCCCGACGTTGCCATCCCGATGAGCGCGCTGACCGACAAGGACCGCTCCGATCTCGCCTTTGCGCTCGAGCAGGGGGCTGACTGGATCGCACTGAGCTTCGTGCAGCGGCCCGAGGATGTAGCCGAGGCGCGCCGGCTGATCGGCAAGCGCGCCGCGCTGCTGGCCAAGATCGAGAAGCCCTCGGCCTGTACGCGGCTGGAGGAAATCCTGGAACTGTCCGACGGTGTGATGGTGGCGCGCGGCGACCTGGGGGTCGAATTGCCGCCCGAGGCCGTCCCGATGCTGCAGAAGCGCATCGTGGCCACCGCGCGCGCGATGGGCAAGCCGGTGGTGGTCGCCACGCAGATGCTCGAATCGATGATTACCGCGCCCACGCCCACGCGCGCCGAGGTGTCGGATGTCGCCACCGCAGTCTATGACGGCGCCGATGCGATCATGCTCTCGGCTGAAACCGCGGTGGGCGATTATGCCGTGGAGGCGGTGGCGATCATGAACCGTATCGCCACCAGCGTGGAGAGCGATCCGGGCTATGCCAAACGGCTGCACTTCACCGAAACTCGGCCCGATTCGACCACGTCCGACGCCATCGCCGCGTCGTCGAGCAGCATCGCCGATACCATCGCTGTCTCGGCCATCGCCTGCTTCACGTTCTCCGGCTCGACCGCGCGCCGCATCGCGCGCGAACGTCCCTCGGCGCCGATCATGGTGCTCACCCCGCAGCGCGAGACCGCGCGCCGCGTCGGCCTGCTCTGGGGCGCCTATGCCATTGTCACCCGCGATGTCGGCGGGTTCGAGGAGATGATCGCCAAATCCAAGCGCATGGCGCTGCGCCACGGCTTCGGCGGCGCGGGCGAGCGGCTGATCGTGATCGCGGGCGTTCCCTTCGGCACCCCTGGCAGCACCAATTTGCTGCATGTGGTCACGCTGAGCGGGGATGAGCTGAAGGGACGCTGACGCTTTGCGCCATAGAGGCGCTTCGGCGGCGCCGGGTTTAAAGACCGTGCCTTACATAAAGCCGCAAGCTCCGAGCCTGTCGAAGCGTGTTTGTCGAAATAGCGGTTTGCCTGCTGGAAAAGGCGCCCTTGGACAGGCCAGGACCTCCGGGTTTCGGGGATATGCCCGGCGTTCTACAGCAGTCCGACCTGCGCAAGCTTGGCGCGCAATGTTTCCTCATCTTGAAACACATGGCCGTGCATGCCCGCCGCCTCGGCTGCGCGGACATTTTCTAGGCGGTCGTCGATGAACAGGCATTGCACCGGATCGACGCCAAATCGCGCGACTGCCAGCGCGTAGATCGCCGCGCCGGGCTTCATCAGCTTCTCGGTGCCGGACACCAGGATGTCCTCGAACAGGTTGAAGATCGGCTGCGCAGGGCGGAACATCGCCCAGAACTCATGCCCGAAATTGGTGATCGCGAACAAAGGCACGCCGCGCGCTGCGAGATCGCGGACGATCTCGTGGCTGCCGGGAACGGGGCCGGGCACCGTCTCGGTCCAGCGCGTCGCATAAGCGCGGATCAGTGCTTCGTGCTGCGGGAACAGCGCGATGCGTTCTTCGAGCATGGCGGCGAGCGAGCGGCCCGAATCGGCTTCGAAATGCCAATCCTTGGTAACGACATTATCGAGAAACCAGTCGAGTTCCTCTGGTTCGTCGATCAGCTTTTCGAACAGGTAGCGCGGGTCCCATTCGAACAGCACATGGCCGACGTCGAAGATGGCGATAGCCGGGTAGAAAGTCATTCTCTGCCTCCCGGCAGAGCCGCGCCAGCCCGCTCCCCCTCCCGGCCACCCATGGAATTATCCTGAACGGGTGGCCGGGAGGGGGAGCGGGCCGGTGCCGCGCTTCGACTGAATAAGCGTATCAGCCCTGGCGGGCCTTGAAGCGGCGGTTGGTCTTGTTGATGACGTAGACGCGCCCACGGCGACGGATCACGCGATTGTCGCGATGACGGCCCTTGAGCGACTTCAGCGAGTTGCGGATCTTCATGGCTGGGTGCTTCTTCGTTGGTTGGAAAAGTATGAAATCGAAGGCGCGCAACTAAGGAGCGCTTGTCTCAAAGTCAAGCGCGGCAACCAAGGAATGCACCCGCGCGTTCCTGTATCACAGCGTTCCCGCAAAAGCCTTTTCGAGGAGTAATTCATGCCGCGTATTCTGGCCCCCGTCCTGCTCGCAGCCGCCGCCGCGGCCGCCCTGTCCGGCTGCATGACTCCCGCCGGCCCGGTCGAGGTGACCCGCTTCCACCGCGCCGAGGCGGTGCCAAGCCCGCGCGGCACGATTTCGCTGGCCCCTCTGCCCCGCGGCGCGATCGACCCGGCCAGCATCGAGGCACGCACTTATTATGACGCGGTGGCGGCGCAGCTGTCCAGGCTGGGCTATACCGTGGTCGCTTCGGGCGGCGACTACCGCGCCGAAGTCGACGCGCAACGCGGCACCGCGGCGCAGCTCGCACAGCGGGGATCGGGCGTCTCGGTTGGCGCGGGCGGTTCGACCGGCCGCTACGGCGGCGGCTTTGGCCTGGGCGTGGGGCTTGATCTCACGCGCCTGCTCGGCAGCGACGGTGGCCCGCGCGTGGTGACCGAACTCGATGCCCGCATCCTGCGCGCGTCGGACGATCTCATCATCTGGGAAGGCCGCGCGCAGCAGGAGGTTGGATCGCGTACCAAGGCCGCGCAGTTGAACGTCATCTCGCGCAAATTGGCCGAAGCGCTGTTCCAGGGGTTTCCCGGCAACAGCGGGGAGACTATCAGGGTCAAATGACCTTACAAATTTCGTCCGCGTTCGACAGCGGCAACATCATCGTCGAATCGATCGATGGCGACAGCGCCAGACTGCGCATCGCCAAGGACCACAGTTCCGATTTCTACCAGTGGTTCCATTTCCGGGTGACCTGCAAGCCGGGCACGCGGCTGGAATTGGCGATCACCGATCTGGCGGGCAGCGCCTACCCGGGCGGCTGGGAAAGCTACAACGCCGCTGTAAGCGAGGACCGCGTCGACTGGCTGCGCGCGCCTGCCCGCTGGGACAAGGATGCCGACAAGGGCTCGCTCATCATCGACTGGACGTGCGAGAGCGGCACCGCCTGGTTCGCCTATTTCGCGCCCTATAGCTATGAACGGCACCAGAATCTGGTGGCCGAAGCCGCCGCTTATGAGGATGTCGATTATCGCCAGCTGGGCACCACCGCTCAGGGCCGGCCGATCGATTGCCTTGAGATGGGGACGGGCGACAAACAGATATGGCTTTATGCACGCCAACATCCCGGCGAATCGATGGCCGAATGGTGGATGGAAGGCGCGATTGCCAAGCTGACCGATCCGTCCGATCCGCATGCCCGGCTGCTGCGCCAGAAGTGCCGCATCCATATCGTTCCGAACATGAACCCGGACGGCAGCGTGCTGGGCCACCTGCGCACCAACTCCAAGGGCGTCAATCTCAACCGCGAATGGCATGAACCGAGCGCGGACAAGAGCCCAGAAGTGCTGTGCGTGAAGAACGCGATGGATGAAAGCGGCGTGGATTTCGCGATGGACGTGCACGGGGACGAGGCGATCGCCGCGGTGTTCCTGGCGGGGTTCGATGGCATCGAAAGCTGGACCGAGGCGCTTGGCGGCAAGTTCACCCGCTATCAGCAGCTGCTCAGCCAGCGCACGCCCGATTTCCAGCATGAGCTGGGCTATCCCAAGGCGCGCCCCGGCACCGCCAACCTGTCGATGAGCACCAACCAGCTCGCGCAGCGATTTGGCGCGGTATCGATGACGCTGGAGATGCCGTTCAAGGACAACCAGTTCCTGCCCGATGCAGCGCACGGCTGGAGCCCCGAACGCTGCGTGCACCTGGCCGACGATTGCCTCGCCGTGCTGGCGCAGATGGTGGACGACATTTAACGCACGGAGCCAATCATGCCCAAACTCATCCTGCTGCGCCACGGCCAGTCCGAATGGAATCTGCAGAACCGTTTCACCGGCTGGTGGGACGTGGACGTGACCGAAAAAGGCGTGGAGGAAGCGCGCGCGGCAGGGCGGTTGATGCGCGAAAAGGGCGTCGATCCGGATATCTGTTTCACCTCGCTCCAGTCGCGCGCGATCAAGACGCTGCATCTGGCGCTGGAGGAGATGGACCGGTTGTGGCTGCCCGAATATAAGGATTATCGGCTGAACGAGCGGCATTATGGCGGTCTCACCGGGCTCGACAAGCAGGACACGCGGGATCGGCATGGCGACGATCAGGTGCAGGTCTGGCGCCGCAGCTTCGACGTGCCGCCGCCCGAGCTGGAGGCGGGCAGCGCATATGATCTGTCGTCCGATCCGCGCTATGCCGGGATTGACGTGCCGCGCACCGAAAGCCTGAAGCTGACGATCGAGCGCGTGCTGCCCTATTGGACCGGGGTCATCGCGCCAGAGCTCAAGGCGGGCAAGACGGTGCTGATCAGCGCGCATGGCAACAGTCTGCGCGCACTGGTAAAACATCTCTCCGCCATTCCGGACGACGCCATTACCGGGCTGGAAATTCCCACCGGGCAACCGATGATCTATGAATTGGATGATGATCTGGCCGAGGTGGAGCGCTATTATCTGAAGGACCGCTGATCGCGCGCGCCTTGCTGTGTCCTTCGGATGCGGTTTGCGCCATTGCCCTGACCGTCCCCCTTCGATAACGCCCATGGCTTCTGACGCAGCGTAATCGGGGCGGAACATGGGGGACATATCGGGAGGCGCCGGGCCAGTGATCGGCATCATCATGGGCAGCCAGTCCGACTGGCCGACCATGCAATGCGCCGCTGAAACGCTGGCCGGGCTCGATATCGCGCATGAGGTGCGCATTGTTTCCGCCCATCGCACGCCCGATCGCCTGTACGATTATGCGAACAGCGCCGAGACGCGCGGCCTGAAAGCGATCATTGCCGGGGCCGGCGGCGCGGCGCATCTGCCGGGGATGGCCGCGGCGATGACGCGGGTGCCCGTGCTCGGCGTGCCGGTGCAATCGCGCGCGCTGGACGGCCTGGATAGCCTGCTCTCGATCGTGCAGATGCCGGGCGGCGTGCCGGTGGCCACCTTTGCCATCGGCGCGGCGGGCGCGAAGAACGCCGCGCTGTTCGCCGCCGCCATGCTGGCCACCACGGACGCGGCGCTGGCCGCCAGGCTCAGCGCCTATCGCCGCGCGCAGACCGAAGCCGTGGCCGAGGTGCCGGAATGAGCGCGCCGCTGGCACCCGGCGCAGTCATCGGGATATTGGGCGGCGGACAGCTTGGCCGCATGCTCGCCATGGCCGCCGCGCAGATTGGCTATCGCAGCCACATCTATGCGCCGGATGGCCGGGCTGTGGCCGCCGATGTTGCCGAAACGCGCACCACCGCGCCGTTCGAGGATAGCCAGGCGCTGGGCCGCTTTGCCGCAGCCTGCGATGTCCTGACTTACGAGTTTGAGAATATACCCTCCGCGCCGCTGAAGGCGCTGGGGCTGGCCGACAGGATTCGCCCCGGCATCCCCGCGCTCGATATCAGTCAGAGCCGGATCGCCGAGAAAGCGTTCTTCCGCGATCTGGGCGCGCTGGCCGCGCCCTATCATGCGGTGGCGGATGAAGACGCGCTGCTGGCCGCCGCATCGTCGATGGGTCCGCGCGGGGGCATATTGAAGACGGACCGGTTCGGCTATGACGGCAAGGGGCAGGCGCGGATCGCCCGCCCCGCCGATGCCATCGCGGCCTGGGACAGTATCGGCCGCCGCCCGGCGGTGATGGAGGGATTTGTCGATTTCCAGGCCGAATTCTCGGTCATCCTCGTGCGCGGGCAGGACGGCGAGATCGGTTTCTGGGACAGCACGCACAACATCCACGAAGACGGCATCCTGCGCCGATCGATTTGGCCCGCCGGGGACGCGATCGCGGCGCAGGTCGGCGCGGCCCGGCAGCTGGCCCGCAGCGCGGCCGAGGCGCTGGACGCGATCGGCGTGCTGACGTTCGAATTCTTCGCCACCCCCGAGGGGCCGCTGTTCAACGAATGCGCGCCGCGCGTCCACAACAGCGGCCACTGGACGATCGAGGGCGCCGTCACCAGCCAGTTCGAAAATCATATCCGCGCTATCGCAGGCCTGCCGCTGGGCGACTGCGCCACGGTGGGCAGGCGCATCGAGATGAGCAATCTGATCGGGGCACAGATCGAAGACAGCGCCGCGATCCTGGCCGATCCGGCCGCGCATCTGCACCATTATGGCAAGCTCGACGCGCGGCCGGGGCGCAAGATGGGCCACGTCACCAAGCTGTATTTTTGAAATCCGCTGGGTTAAGCGCGGCCAGGCCATGAACCATCCCGAAATCATCTTCGTCCTCGCCCGCGCGGACAACGGCGTCATCGGTGCGAACGGCGGTATGCCGTGGCACCTGCCGGCGGATCTGCGCCACTTCAAGCAGGTGACCGGCGACAAGCCGATGATCATGGGGCGCAAGACGTTCGAGAGCCTGCCCACCGCGCTGCCCGGTCGCCGCCATATCGTGATGACGCGCGATCCCGCGTGGAGCGACGAGGATGCCGAGGTGGTGCATTCGGTGGACGAGGCGCTGGCCGCGGCCAATGCGCCGCATGTCGCGGTGATCGGCGGCGCGGACATATTTGCGCTGTTCCGGGACCGGGCGGACCGGATCGCACTGACCGAAGTCCACGCCGCGCCGGAGGGCGACGCCCATGTGCCCGCATTCGCCGCCGATGCGTGGCGCGAGATCGCGCGCGAGACGCATGGTGCCGAAGGTGACCGGCCGGCGTTTGATTTCGTGACGCTGGTCAGGGCGTAAGCACCGTGCTGCCGCTGGTCCGGACAATGCCGTGAGCGGCATCGCGCGCTTTGGCCTGGATGCGCCGCTGCCCGAGGCGATGCGCGGCGCGGTTATTGCGCTCGGCAATTTTGACGGCTTCCACCGGGGCCACCAGGCCGTGGCGGGCGCGGCGATCGAGTGGGCACGCGGGGAAGGACGTCCCGCGATCATCGGCACCTTCGATCCGCATCCCGTGCGGCTGTTCCAGCCTGGTGCACCGCCGTTCCGGCTGACGAGCCTTGATCAGCGCCAGCGATTGTTCGCGGCAGCCGGCGCGGATGCCATGCTGGTGTTCGCGTTCGATCAGGCCCTGGCTGCCACCAGTGCGGACGATTTTGCGCGGCATCTTCTGGCCGGGCAACTGGGCGCGGCCGGCGTGGTTACGGGCGGAGACTTCACCTTTGGCAAGGGGCGCGCGGGCAAGGCGCCAGATCTTGGCATTCTGGCCGCCGATCTGGGCCTGCGCAGCCGGATCATCGCGCCGGTGGAAGGTGGCGGCGACATCGTCTCGTCCACCCGCATCCGCGCGGCGCTGCGCAGCGGCGATCCGCAAGCCGCCGCACGTCTGCTGACGCGGCCGTTCACGATAGAGGGGCCGGTGGTACACGGCGCCAAGACCGGGCGGCAACTGGGGTATCCCACCGCCAATCTGGAGCTCGGCCAATATCTGCGCCCGCGCTACGGCATCTATGCGGTGCGCGGACGGCTGCCGGACGGCCGCGTGCTGGACGGCGCGGCCAATGTCGGCATCCGGCCAAGCTTTGATCCGCCGATCGAGCTGCTGGAACCGTATTTCTTCGATTTCTCGGGCGATCTGTACGGACAGACCATCGCCGTGGAATTGCACCATTTCCTCCGGCCCGAACGCAAGTTCGACGATCTCGAAGAGCTCAAGGAGCAGATGGCGCAGGACTGCGCGCAGGCGCGGCGACTGCTGGGCTGAGCGCCGCGGGCGGTTCGGCCCGCGTTCAGGCGCGGGGGACCACGGGAGTGGACGCTGGAGCGCATTCGTGCAAACGGGGCGCGCGAACGGACAATGGAGGCAGCGACCCGCATGACGCGTATCAAGATATTCGGGCTGATGCTCGCAGCGTTCGTGGTCCTGATCGATCAGGCCGTGAAGTACATCATGATCGTGCCGCTGTCGCTGCAGAGCAAGGGCACGATTTATTTGCTGCCGATCTTCAACCTGACCTGGGCGGAAAATCGCGGCGTATCGATGGGCATGTTCCAGGCGGGCACCGATGTGCAGCGCTGGGGCCTGGTGCTGCTGACCGGCGTGCTCGCCACCGCGGTGCTGGTGTGGATGTGGCGGGAACGGCGCACGGGCGATGTGCTGGCGCTCGGTGCCATTCTGGGCGGCGCGATCGGCAACATCATCGATCGCGCGCGGTTCGGCTATGTCGTCGACTATGCCGATTTGCACATTGGCGGCGTTCGGCCCTTTTTCATCTTCAATCTGGCCGATGCCTGCATCACCATCGGCGTCCTGATATTGCTTGCCCGCGCCCTGCTCATGCGCGACAAGTCCGACCAACAAAATTCGGAGAATGTCCATGCGTAAATCGCTCGCTATCCTTGGCGGCACGGCGCTGCTCGGCAGCCTTTCGGCCTGCGCCGGTGGCGGTCTGTTCGATCGTAACCAGCCAGACGAGTTCGCCGTGTCGCGGCAGGCTCCGCTGGTCATCCCGCCCGACTATGCGCTGGAGCCGCCGCAGCCCGGCGCTGCGCCGCTGCAGGTTGGCACCGATCAGGAGCAGGTGCTCGACGCGCTGTTCGGCGGCCCCGCGCCGCGCTCGATCGTGGAACAGGCGGTAACGACCGAGGCTGGCGACAGCGAAATGGGCATTCGCAGCGCGGTCGGCGATCCGCAGACCAATGTGGTCAACAAGGGCTCGGTCACGCGCGACATCATCGCCGCGCCGCAGGGCGACGGGCAGGATGCGCAGGCGAGCACGCCCGCCAATGATCCCGCGGCCGACGGCGGCCAGCCATCGGTACCGGACGGCTATCGCCAGCCGCCCAACCCCTGATCGGCCGCATCCGGGCGCGCAGGGTTATTGGCATCCGGGCGGGGCATGTGCGCAGCAACGGCGCGTTCTTGTCCAAGCTGCGGGCCACGGGCGCCGCGTGCGCCGCCCGCCTGATCCCGCCATGTCAACCGCGCCAGGAACGGTCCCAGCTTCTGTAACAGGCAAGCTTTTGTAAACGGGGGAGTAGCCGTGCTGGCGGGTTGACCGATGGGCGGCTGATGCGCAGAGCCTCAGGCCCGGGCGCCGGCCTCTCCGATATCGGTGCTGTTGTGGCGCAGCGCCTTGAGCACCGCTTCCACTATATCCGGTGCCATCAGACCGGCCTCGGCATATTGCCTTTCGGGCTTGTCCTGCTCCTGAAAGATGTCGGGCAGGCGCAGCGTGCGGATCTTCAATCCCGCATCGGTCAGGCCTTCGTCGCTGGCCATGGTGAGCACATGCGCGCCCAGTCCGCCGATCGCGCCCTCCTCGATCGTGATGCAGACCTCGTGCGTGGCCATCAGCCTGCGGATCAGCGCATGGTCGAGCGGTTTGGCGAAGCGCATGTCGGCCACGGTGGTGCTGAGGCCCTTGGCGTCCAGCGTATCGGCGGCCTTCAGCGCCTCTGCCAGCCGCGTGCCGAGCGACAGGATCGCGACCTTCTTGCCTTCGCGCACGACACGGCCTTTGCCGATCTCGAGCTTTTCCGGGATCTCGGGCAGCGCCGCACCGGTGCCCGCGCCGCGCGGATAGCGAAACGCGATCGGCCCGTCGTCATACAGCGCGGCGGTGTGGACCATGTGCACCAGTTCGGCCTCGTCCGCGGCGGCCATCACCACGAAATTGGGCAAGGTAGCCAGATAAGTCACGTCGAACGAACCGGCATGGGTCTGCCCGTCGTCGCCGACCAGTCCCGCGCGGTCGATTGCGAAGCGCACCGGCAAATTCTGGATCGCCACATCGTGCACCACTTGGTCGTAGGCGCGCTGCAGAAAGGTGGAATAGATCGCGGCGAACGGTTTCATGCCCTGCGCGGCAAGCCCGGCCGCAAAGGTTACCGCATGCTGCTCGGCGATGCCCACGTCAAAGCTGCGCTCCGGAAACGCGGCCGCGAACTTGTCCACGCCGGTGCCGCCGGGCATCGCGCCGGTGATCGCGCAGATGCGCTTGTCGGCGGTGGCTTCCGCGATCAATGCGTCGGCGAACACGGCGGTATAGCTCGGCGGCCCGCCGCCCTTGCCTTTGTCCTGCTTGCCGGTGACGACATCGAATTTGGACACGCCGTGATATTTGTCGGCCGACGCCTCGGCCGGGCCATAGCCCTTGCCCTTCTGCGTCACGACATGGATCAGGATCGGGCCTTCTTCGGCATCGCGGACGTTTTCGAGCACGGGGATCAGATGATCGAGATTATGCCCGTCGATCGGGCCGACATAATAGAAGCCCAGCTCCTCGAACAAGGTGCCGCCGGTGACCATCCCGCGGGTATATTCCTCCGCCTTGCCGAGCGACTGGTGCACGCGGCGCGACAGTTTGCGCGCCACCTTGCTGGCAAGGCTGCGCAGGCCGAGATATTCGGAACTGGATATAAGCCGCGCGAGATAGGCGGACAGGCCGCCCACCGGCGGGGCGATCGACATGTCGTTGTCGTTCAGGATCACGATCAGACGATTGCCCGCCTGCGCGGCGTTGTTCATCGCCTCATAGGCCATGCCCGCGCTCATTGCGCCGTCGCCGATCACCGCAATCGCCTTGTCGGCTCTGGCGCCGAGCTTGTTGGCCACGGCAAAACCGAGCGCGGCCGAAATCGAGGTGGAACTGTGCGCCGCGCCGAACGGATCATATTCGCTTTCGGAACGCTTGGTGAAGCCGCTGAGGCCCCCGCTCTGGCGCAGCGTGCGGATCCGGTCCCGCCGCCCGGTGAGGATCTTGTGCGGATAGCATTGATGGCCAACGTCGAAGATCAGCCGGTCGTCAGGCGTGTTGAACACATAATGGATTGCGGTGGTCAGCTCGACCACCCCAAGGCCCGCGCCGAGATGGCCGCCGGTAACCGATACCGCGTCGATCATTTCGGCGCGCAGCTCGTCGCACAGCTGGCGCAGCTGCTCGGGCTTGAGCTTGCGCAGATCGCGCGGGGTATCGACCGTATCGAGGAGCGGTGTTTCCGGCCGCGTCGCAACATTATTTTCCGTCATCATATTACCTTATACACGCGGCAGGTGCGATCCGGTTGCAGGCCCGTCAATCGCCAGCCCATCAATCGCCAGCCCATCAATCGCAGGCCCATCGATCGCAGGCCCATCAATCGCAGGCCCATCAATCGCAGGCCCATCAATCGCAGGCCCATCAATCGCAGGCAGCGCATGTGCCGTGCACCTCGATCACCGGGCGATCGGGCGTGAAGCCGCTGGCGGCTGCGGTGTCGCGCACGCCGTTGGCGATGCGATCATTGTCGACATGCGTCACCTCCCCGCAGCGCCCGCAGATCATGAAAATGCAATCGTGCACGCAGCCCGGGTGGCTGTTGGCAACATAGGCGTTGGCGCTCTCGACGCGCTGGGCGAGGTTGGTTTCCACGAACAGGTCGAGGATGCGGTAAACGCTGTTGGGCGCCACCCGCTTGTCGCGGCGCGTCGAAACTTTCTCGGCGATGTCATAGGCCGATGCGGGCGTCTTGAAGGTGGCCAGCACGTCGAAGATGAGCGCCCGCATCTCGGTCCATTGTTGGCCCGCGGCTTCCAATGTGGTCTGCGCCTCCTGCGTGAGCGAGGCGCCATGATGCTCGTGATGCGCATGGCCTGTCATGCGCTCGAATGTAGGCGCGCGCCGGGGGCAGGGCAATGCCGCAAATCCTGCCGGCATCGGGCGGCGCAGGCAACGGGCCGATGCGATCTGTGCGGTGCGCGGATGCCTGTGCCGTATGCGGCAGCGCGAACATGCCATATGCGGAAGCACGAACATGCCATGCGCGGTAGCGCGGGCGCAGCGCGAGAACGTCAGTGTGTGGCGCGGAAGTTCAGGTCGTGGCCGAGCGCAAGTATCGTTACGCCCAGGATGGTATAGACCACTTCCATACCGCCATGGGGCAGACTGAGCGCCCCGGCCATCACGCCCAGGCCCAGCGATCCGATCGCCAGGGGAACGATAAAGCCATGCGCCATGACTCCACGTCCCAGGCCGATCGCCCCGAGTGCCATGGCGACGACGAGGCCGAGTTCATGGACCCATTCCGCGCCGAGCAGCCCGCCGAGCGAGGCGGCGGCGGCCACGAATGCGGCGGTGGCAATGCAATGCACGACGCACAGGCCGGACAGTGCCATCGCCGCGCGGTCCCAGAAACCTTCCCTGTGCATCATCGTCGTCATTGAAAAAGCTATAAGCATCTTTCCGATAAGATACAACATTACATCTGGGGTAGCCGGGAAAAAGATACCGGTCCGCTTGCACCGGGTCAGGATCATGGATTTCGGGCGTCTGGACGTTCCCGTCCGTTTTGCCGGTCGGTATCGGGCGTGCGCTTGCGGGCAGCTGCCATGCGCGCCATATCGTGGCGCATGACATCGCTCGCCGCCTCCGCGCCCTCGCCTGCCACACAGGACCGCCCGATCGCCATCGCCAACTGGCTTCTCGGCGTGGCAATCCTTGTCTTTTTCATGGTCGTGGTCGGCGGCATCACGCGGCTGACCGAATCGGGCCTGTCGATCACCGAATGGCAACCGGTCACAGGCGCCATCCCTCCGCTTTCGCTGAGCGGATGGGAGGCCGAGTTCGCCAAATATCAGCTTACCCCGGAATATCGCCAGATCACCGGGCCGGCGGGGATGACGTTGGGGCAGTTCCAGTTCATCTTCCTGTGGGAGTGGGCGCACCGTCTGCTTGGGCGGCTGATCGGCCTGGCATTTGCCCTGCCGCTCGCGTTTTTCTGGCTGCGCGGCGCGATTCCCACCGGTTACAAGCCGCGTTTGCTGGCGTTGCTGGCGCTCGGCGGGCTGCAGGGCGCCATCGGATGGTGGATGGTGGTTTCCGGCCTGACGCTGCGGACAGATGTCAGCCATTACCGGCTGGCGACGCATCTGCTGACCGCGCTGTTCATCCTGTCAGGACTTGTCTGGACCGCGCTCGATCTGCGGCGTCTGGTCCAGGGGCATGCCGTCCCTGCCAGGCTGACCGGGACATCGCTGCTGCTGCTGGCCGTCATTGCCCTGCAGCTGCTTTACGGGGCATGGGTGGCGGGCATGGACGCCGGCTATGTGGCGAGCGACTGGCCGCTGATGAACGGGCAATTTGTCCCTGCGGGCATCGACTGGAGCAAGGGCACCGCCTTTGCCTTGTCCAATGATCCGTTCCTTGTGCACTTCATCCACCGCTGGTGGGCATGGTTGGCGTTGGCGGCGGTCATCGTGCTGGCGCGCGGGGCCAGGCGGGCGGGCGTGCGCGGTGCTTCGATCGCGCTGTCAGCCATGATCGGCATCCAGATCCTGCTCGGCATCTCCACGGTGATGAGCGGCGTGGCATTGCCGCTGGCCGCCGCGCATCAGGCGGTCGGGGCGCTGCTGGTGGCCAGCGCCATCTGGGCAGCCCATGCGGCAGGCCGCGCTGCGGCCTAGCGCTCCGGCCCGGCGCCCCTGCGAAGCCGCATAGGGTATCATTATACCCGCGCGCAAACGCCCGGTCAGCCTTGACTTGAGCGTCCGGAGCCGCCAATAGCGCGACTTCACCGCCGTGGGTTCGCCCGCGGCTTTCGCTTTTTTACGATCCAAGGACGGCTAATATGAAGTCGCTTTCCAAGACCACCAAGTCGGTGCGTCCCGAGGATGTCGAGAAGTCGTGGCATGTCATCGATGCCGACGGTCTCGTCGTCGGCCGGGTCGCCACCATCATCGCCAACATCCTTCGCGGCAAGCACAAGCCCAGCTTTACGCCCCACGTCGATTGCGGTGACCATGTCATCGTCATCAACGCAGGCAAGGTGCGCTTCACCGGCAACAAGCTGAAGCAGAAGGTGTATTACAAGCACACCGGTTATCCGGGGGGCATCAAGGGCATCACCGCCGAGAAGGTTCTCGAGGGTCGTTTCCCCGAGCGCGTTCTGGAGAAGGCCGTGGAGCGCATGGTTCCCCGGGGTCCGCTGGGCCGCGCCCAGATGAGGGCGCTGCATCTTTATGTCGGTACCGAGCATCCGCATGACGGACAGCAGCCCCAGACGCTGGACATCGCTGCGCGCAATCGCAAGAACAAGGTAGGTGCCTAATGGCCGATAATCGTCAATCGCTATCCGACATCAAGGACATTGCCGGCGACGCCGCCGAGGCCAATGCCGAAGCGGGCGAGACCGCAGCACCGGAGCAGCCAACCCAACCCGCGATGCCACTGCGCGAGCAGATATTGGACCCGCAGGGCCGCGCCTATGCGACCGGCCGCCGCAAGGATGCCATCGCGCGCGTCTGGCTGAAGCCGGGCTCGGGCAAGATCGTGGTCAACGGCCGCGATCAGAGCACCTATTTCGCACGCCCTTCGCTGCGCCTGGTCATCAACCAGCCGTTCGACGTGACCGAGCGTCGCGGCCAATATGATGTCATGGCCACGGTCAAGGGCGGCGGGCTCTCGGGCCAGGCCGGCGCGGTCAAGCACGGCATTAGTCAGGCGCTGACCCGCTATGAGCCGGTGCTGCGTGCGGTCGTGAAGACGGCTGGCTTCCTCACCCGCGACAGCCGCGTGGTCGAGCGCAAGAAATACGGCAAGGCCAAGGCGCGCAAGAGCTTCCAGTTCTCCAAGCGCTGATCTGTCAGGCCATCGACATTGCAAAAAAGGCGGCCCTATCGGCCGCCTTTTTCGTTTCAGTGCGGGCCGCCGTTGCCCGGTTTGGCGGCGTCCGGTTTGGCGTTGACCGGTTCGGCGCGATGATCCTTCAGGCGATATTTACCATTCGAACCTAGACCGCCAGATCGAAGGGATTGGTTTTATGCGCTTGTGGAGCGATGTTCGGGACCGCGCGACGCGGCCGGGCTTCTATGTGCGCGAACTCTTTCGCGTGGATTGCGGGGCGGATGGCGCGCGCCAGGCCGCCTTTGTCGAACAATTGCGCAGCGCCGCACGCAGCCTGCGCGGCATTCTGCCGCTCACCGGCATGCTGGCGCTGTCGCTCTATTATTTCGTCGGCTCGTTCGCGCTGACCGGGTGGCTGATAACCGGGCTGACCGGGCTTGTGGTCGCCACGGTCTGCGGTTTCGCGATCACGGCGCCCGCCCGTAGCGAGCACTTGCTGGCGCAACCCCGCCGCATGGCGCTCCTGCTCACCGGAAACGCATTTCTATTCGGGCTGTCTTGGTGCGCTGTGTTCATCAGCATGGTGCGCGGCCATGACGGCGAACTCGGCTCCTTCCTCGTCGCGATCCATTCGGCGATGATCTTTTTCGGCGCGCTGCTCTACGTCAGCCTGCCCAGCGCGTTTCTGGGTTTTTCGGGGCCGCTCTATGTGCTTTTTGCGGTCGACCTCGGCAGCCGCCCGAACATCGCGCTCATCACCCCGCTGCTATTGATCGTGCTCGCATGGTATTTCGTAAAGACCGTGGTGGACCAGTCCCAGCGCACGGTGCAGCTGCATATGAAGAGCGAAGAGCTCCGCAAAACCCAGCTTGCCGAGGCGCTGCTGCGCGACCGGCAAGGTTCGCTGGAACTGAGCCGCGAGCGTATGCGCGCCCAGGAACAGGATCGCGCCACGTCCGAACGGCGGGCGGGCCTGATGCGTCTGGCCGAAACGTTCGACGGATCGGTTATCGAAACCAGCGATCAGGTGAGCGCGTCGGTGGAGGAACTCAGCGGCTCGGCTGCCGCCCTGGCGGTGATTGCGGGCAACACCAGCAGCGAGGCCAGCGACATCCGCAGGCGTGCGCTGGCCTCGACCGAGGCGGCGCAGCACGTGGCGACCGCCGCCGAGCAGCTCGATCAGGCAATCGGCGAGGTGGCCGGGCAGATCCAGGCCAATCTCGATCATATCCTGACCGCCGGCGAGGCTGCGCGGCACACCGAATCGGCGATGACGTTGCTGGTGGACCGGGCGAGCGGCGTTAGCGAAATTGTGGTCGCCATTTCCGATGTGGCGCGGCAGACCAATCTGCTCGCCCTCAACGCCACGATCGAGGCGGCGCGTGCCGGCGATGCGGGCCGCGGCTTCGCCATCGTGGCGCAGGAGGTCAAGGCCCTGGCCGGACAGACCGCGCGCATGACCGGCGATATCGCCGCGCGGCTGGGCGAGATCGACCGCTTTGTGAACGATGCGGCGCAGGCGCTGGGCAAAGCGGGCCAGGAACTGGCGCAGGTCGAGGAACGCGGCACGATGATTGCCGCAGCAACCGAGCAGCAACGAGCCGCAAGCGAAGAAATCCGCCGCCACAGCATGCAGGCCGCCGGGGAAAGCCGTATCGTCCAGTCCGGAATCGAACGCGTGGCCGATGCGGCGCAGCAGGGCGGATCGCTCAGCGCCGGGGTCAGCGCCACGGCAGAGCGGCTGGCAGAGCGATCGGAATGCCTGCGGCGGGCCGCGGGCAGCTTCATGGGCGCGCTGCGGGCATCCTGAGCCAAGAGAGTGCGCGGGCGTTGCGGCCGCGCTTTTAGGGCGGGCCTTTGGTTCGGGAGGAGCAAAGAGCGCCGCCCGCCGCGGCTCCTCTCACGTCACGACATGAACCGATGCGCGACGGCGATCCGGCCGTCCGCGATGGCGATGCGATTGTAACTAGGCGGTTCTGAACGGGTGCGCTCGGACAATGTACCCGCGCCAATCAGGCGTATCGATCCTGCGCCGGTGGGCCGCTCGATATTGAACGGATCATGGACGTGCCCGGTCAGCACTGCATCCGCGCCTGCAAGCTGCAGCGCCTCGAGCGCCTTCAGCCCGCCCCGCGTCGAACCGCTGGTGCGCGTGTCAGCATCGACCAGCGGGTGATGTGCGGCGATAAGCGTGACGGTATCACAGGTCAGCGGCTGCAATGCCCGCAGCGTGTCATTCAGGCCACCCGCACTCACCTTGCCCTTGGACCAGTTGAGCCGCCACTGCGCGCGCGCGGTGGTGTTGAGCGGAACGATCGCGACACCGGGAAGATCGATCTGCCGCTCCACCATGGCCTCGATCCTTGCGTAGCGCCGGTAGGGACGGAAGAATCGCTCGAACAGGTTGAAATAGGGCAGATCATGATTGCCGACTTCGACCGTCACCGGCGCGCCTAGTGCCTGCATCCATTCGGCGGCGGCGGCGAATTCGGCGTGGCGGGCGCGCATCGTCAGATCACCGGTGATGACGACCGCGTCCGGACCCGCCGTTGCCACTTCGTCGGCAAACCAGTCGAGCGCGGCGCGGTCCTCGGCGCCGAAATGGATGTCGCTGCAGTGAAAAAGCTGGATCACGACACGGCTGTGCCGCGGTTCTCATCCAGCGTATGGACAAAATCCACAGGAGACAGGCCGTGCTCGAACCGGCAGCGGACCGAGCCTTGCGCTTCCTCTCCATCCACCAGCAGGCCAACCGGTTCGGCATCGTCCGCCGCGATCGATACGGTGCCGCGCATTCCCAGCGCCTCGTGCGGTCCCTCGCGAAAGTCGCCCTTCAGCCAGGACAGGCCGTGGGCGAACAATTGCCCCGCGCCTTCGGCGGTAAATCCGGTGACGCGCAAGCCGTTGGCCACCGGTTCGACAAACAGCGCCGGATAGGGGTCGCTGCCGCCGTCCAGCCGCACCTGCGCGCCGCCGAACGTCTTGGTCCACGCATCGGCGACGGAACCGGGCATATCGGTCAGGTTGAAATGACGCATATCCTCACGCACTTCGCCCCAGGCAGTGGTCGGCCCGGCGATGACGCCCACCAGCGCGATCTGCCCCTCGCCGCGCGCCACCGGCAATTTGTCGATCCGCATGTTCTTTCTAGCGTAGCGGCGGGCGATCGTCTCGCTATCGACATCACCGTGCAGCGTGCGCGACAGCAAATTCATAGTTCCTCCGGGCAACACCAGAATATGGCCGTCCCACCCCTCGGCCTGGCGCATGGCGCCATTGACCGTGCCGTCTCCGCCGAAAACCGCCAGTGCATCGACGCCGGCCGCCGTCAGCTCCGCGCCTGTCGGAAGCTGGTCGTCCGGACAGGCGATCATGCGTGCCATATCGTGACCTTCGGCGCTCAGCGCACCGCTCACCAGCTTGCACAGGCCCTCGTCATAGCTGCCGCTGTTGATATTCGCGGCCATCCAAATCTTGCTCATGCCCGTGTGAACGCACCGAAGTTGGTTTCGGTGCCGTAGCAATCCCCGATATTGCGTTGATCCGCGCGTCCATCATCCCTACGTCCATCAGGCAACCTGCGGAACCGGAGCGACCATGGCCACCTTTACACTGCCCAAGAACAGCAAGATCAAGAAGCAGGGCAAGGTCCACAAAGCCGAGAATGCGGGCCGGACGAAACAGTTTAAAATCTATCGCTACGATCCCGACTCGGGTAAAAATCCGCGCTATGACAGGTTCGAGGTGGACCTCGACAGCTGCGGCCCGATGGTGCTGGACGCGCTGATCATGATGAAGGCCGAGCAGGACAGCACGCTCACCTTCCGCCGCTCCTGTCGTGAGGGGATCTGCGGGTCTTGCGCCATGAATATTGACGGCAAGAACGGCCTGGCCTGCACCACCGCGATGGAGGATGTGAAAGGCGAGATCCGGATTACTCCGCTTCCGCACATGGAAGTGATCAAGGACCTGGTGCCGGACTTCAAGCATTTCTACGCCCAATATGCATCGATCCAGCCGTGGCTGCAGACGGTCACGCCGGCGCCTTCGGGCAAGGAACGGCTGCAATCCCCCGAGGAGCGCCAGAAGCTGGACGGCTTGTACGAGTGCATCCTGTGCGCCTGCTGTTCGACCGCATGTCCGAGCTATTGGTGGAACCAGGACAAGTTCCTGGGGCCGGCAATCCTGCTGCAGGCCTATCGATGGCTGGCCGACAGCCGCGACGAGATGACCGGTGACCGGCTGGACGATCTGGAGGACCCCTACCGCCTCTATCGCTGCCACACGATCATGAACTGCGCCAACGTCTGCCCCAAGGGTCTTTCGCCCGCCAAGGCGATCGCCGAGACCAAGAAGATGATCGCCGAACGCGCGATCTGATGCGGTTTTCAACAGGCGTGCCGGGGTCCGGCGCATGACGATGATCGCCGACGAGCATCCCTGGTTCGTGCACGAACCCGATCCGGCCAATCCCGGCTGGATGACTTGGAACGTGAGGGACGATACCCGCTTCAACGGATTTCTGGGCTCCATCGCGATCCAGGAGGACCCGGCGGACGGTTTTGGCTGGGTCCGCATGATGCCGGAGCACCGGCACAGCAATTTTGGCGAGAACGTCCATGGCGGCACGATCCTGGGGTTCATCGACGTGTGCCTGTTTGCCGGGAGCCGCGCGATCGGCATCGATCTGGGCGGGCGCGCGGTGACGGTGGAGCTGTCGACGCAATTCGTCGGCGCGGCGCATATCGACATCGCGCTCGACTGCAAGCTGGAAAAGGTGCGCGAGACCGGCAGCCTGCTGTTCCTGCGCGGCATGCTGATGCAGCGCCCGCGCGAGGATGTTGACTACGTCAATGTCGCAACTTTTACCGCCATCCTGCGCAAGGGCCTGCCCCGCCCGTGAAGTGGCCAGTGAGTTTGGCCCAGTGAGTTTAGCCCTTGGGGGTGCGGTGCATTGACGGTTGATGCGCGCTACAAGTCGCTGGTGATCAGCGGCGAATTGAAGGCCGATGCCGATCAGGCACGCGCCGTGGCCGCGCTGCAGGCGATCCAGACCGCGCTGGAAACCCGTCCCGAAAGCCCCGGCTTCTTTCGCAAGCTGCTGGGCCGGGGCCGCGACCCCGTGCGCGGCCTGTATATGTGGGGCGGCGTGGGACGCGGCAAATCCATGCTGATGGACCTGTTTTACGAAGCGGTGGCGATCGATCACAAGCGGCGCGCGCATTTCCACGAATTCATGATCGACATCCACAAACGCATCGCCGCCGAGCGCAGGAAAGCGCAGGGTGATCCCATCGCCCCGGTGGTTGACGCGCTGGCGGCGGCCACACGGCTGCTGTGTTTTGACGAGATGCACATCACCAACACCGCCGATGCCGCGATCATGGGGCGGCTGTTCGGCGGACTGATCGAGGCGGGGGTGACGGTGGTGACCACCTCCAACCGCTGCCCGCAGGATTTGTTCAAGGACGGGCTCAACCGTACACTCATCACCGGCTTCATCGCGCTGGTGGAGGCGCGGCTGGACGTCCTGCCACTCGACGGGCCGACCGATTATCGGCGGGCGCGTCTGGGCGATGCGCGGTTGTGGCACTGCCCCAATGGCGACGATGCGACGCGCGATCTGAGCGAGGCGTTTTTCCGACTGACCGATTATCCGCCCGGCGATGCCGATCATGTGCCCAGTGAAACCATCGATCTGGGCGGCGGGCGCATGCTGCACGTGCCCAAGGCGCTGAAGGGCGTGGCGGTGTTCTCGTTCAAGCGATTGTGCGGGGAGGCGCGCGGCGCGGCGGACTATCTGGCGATTGCGCGGCGCTATCATACGGTGATTATCGTGGGTATCCCTCAGCTTGGCCCCGAAAACCGCAATGAGGCCGCGCGCTTTGTGACGCTGATCGACGCCCTGTACGAATATCGCGTGAAATTGCTGGCGAGCGCCGATGCCAGCCCGGATAAGCTTTATGCACAGGGCGACGGCGCGTTCGAGTTCGAGCGGACGATCAGCCGCCTGTCGGAGATGCGCTCGGACCAGTATCTGGCGCTCGGCCACGGCTCGGCGGACTGAACGGCAGCGCCCGGTCCAGCACGCGGCGCAGTGCCGGTTCCGCCCAGGCGGCGATAGCGAGCGCCAAGGCGGTAACGATGGCCAGCGTCGTCAACGCGGCGGGCACATAGCCCAGACCCGTGCCGAGCAGGGCGCCGATCAGGACCAGCCCCAGCGTCTGGTGGATCAGATAAAGCGGATAGGTCGCCAGGCCCAGCAGCAGCACCGGACGGCGCGGCAGACGACGTTCCAGCAGCGGCTGCAGCCGGGGCGACAGGGCTATGATGACGACCGCTCCCGAGAACAGCGCGGCCGCGATACGCCAGTTGTACCATGTCTGGATGCCGTAAGACGTGGAGCCGTTGCGCACGTAGATGGCGACCAGAGCCGGGTAGAGAAGGACGGCCAGCATGGCGGCGCGCAGCGGGCCGCGATGACCGGCGTGCCAGCGATGCAGAAGGATACCGATCGCAAAATAACAACCATGCGTCAGCAGCAGGAGCTCCTGCGATCGCGGGGTGACGCCCGCGATGTGTCCGCCGCGTATCCAGAAAATGAAGCTGACGGTGCCGAGCGCCGCGGCCAGCCACGCGATCCGGTCCTTGGCCGGGCTTATCCACAGCAGCAGCGCAACCAGCGCATAGAATGTGGATTCGATCGCCAGCGTCCAGTAGCTGTCGTCGATATAATCGCCCCACGGCCACAGCATGGCGGCACGCACGAATTGCCCGAGATGCAGCGGCCGCGGATCGAACGGCCACAGCACCATCAGGCTCAGCGTGGCGCAGATCAGCGCGGCGGGCCACAGGCGCAGCAATCGCCGCCGCGCAAAGGGAAGCCCGCGCGATCCGTGGGCCGATATCGCGATGACATAACCCGATATCACAAAGAAAATTTCCACCCCGATCCAGCCGTAGCCGGCGATTTCCTTGCCCGGCTGCGGCAGCAGCGCGGGATCGAGAAAGCGCGCCGCCAGCCGGTGCCCCGGGCTCGCATAGCCCGCGAAATAGTGGAACAGCACCACCAGAACCGCCGCGGCGAACCGCAGCAGATCGATGGCGTAGAGCGCGCCGGGCGGGCGGAGCCGCTCGGTCGGCGCCAAATCGCGCAGACCTGGCCCGCCTTGGGCCACTTCGATTGGGGCCGGCCTGATTGGGGCCAGCTGGGGCGGCTGGGTTATGGGCGGGCTGTCGGCCATGGGCGTTGCCTAGCGTCGTTGCGATCCCGTGTATCGCTTTAGCTTATGCAGCCGTGCAGAAATCCGGACCATCAGATAAATCGGAACGGGCGGGCCACACCCCCGTTGTCGGTACAAAAGCGGTAGAATGATCGGTTCATGCAAAACATTCGCATTAGCAATCAAAGCGCGGCGGCTGATTATTTGAGCGGTTGATCGCTTTTGTTGACAGGCGTAAGCCGCTGCGCATCTTTTCCTTCCCGCCCGCACCTGCGCGGGCGTCCACTCCCAAGGAGACATATATGGCTCGCAAAAAGATAGCGATGATCGGTTCCGGCATGATTGGTGGAACGCTCGCCCATCTCGCGGCCATGAAGGAACTGGGGGACGTAGTGCTGTTCGACATCGCCGACGGCATGCCCGCCGGCAAGGCGCTGGACCTGAGCCAGGCCGCCCCGGTCGAGGGCTATAATTCGAACCTGAAGGGCACCAGCGATTATGCCGACATCGCCGGCGCAGATGTCTGCATCGTCACCGCCGGTATCCCGCGCAAGGCCGGGATGAGCCGCGACGATCTGCTGGCGACCAATCTCAAAGTCATGAAGTCGGTTGGTGAGGGCATTGCCAAACACGCCCCGGACGCTTTCGTGATCTGCATCACCAACCCGCTCGACGCGATGGTCTGGGCGCTGCGCGAATTTTCCGGGCTCGACCCCAAGAAGGTCGTCGGCATGGCCGGAGTGCTCGACAGCGCACGCTTCCGCCATTTCCTGGCCGAGGAATTCGACGTGTCGGTGGAAGACGTCACCGCCTTTGTGCTTGGCGGACATGGCGACACGATGGTGCCGGTGGCGCAATATAGCACGGTTGCGGGCATCCCCGTGCCGGACCTCATCAAGATGGGCTGGAGCACGCAGGAGAAGATCGACGCGATCATCGCGCGCACCCGTTCGGGCGGCGGCGAGATCGTGAAGCTGCTCGGCAACGGCAGCGCCTTTTACGCGCCCGCGACAGCTGCGATCATGATGGCCGAAAGCTATCTCAAGGACAAAAAGCGCGTGCTGCCCGCCGCCGCGCACCTCACCGGCCAATATGGCGTCGATGATCTCTATGTCGGCGTGCCCGTGGTGATCGGCGCGAATGGCGTGGAGCGCATCGTCGAGATCGCACTGGATGACGCGGCCCGCCAAGGTTTCCAGACCAGCGTCGACGCGGTCAAGGAACTGACCGACGTGTGCAAGGGCATGGACAGCAGTCTCAACTGATCGAATTGCGGTGCGATCGTGCAAACAAGTGCCCGCATCAAATGTCACCGGATGGTCCCCTGATATAGCCGGGGACAAACAAAGGATAAAGCGTGAGCATTCTCGTCGATAAGAACACCAAGGTCATCACGCAGGGGATGACCGGAGCGACTGGCACGTTCCACACCCAGCAGGCGCTGGATTACGGCACCCAGATGGTGGCGGGCGTGACGCCGGGCAAAGGCGGCACGACGCACATCGGCCTTCCGGTCTATGACAGCGTGGCCGAGGCGCGCGACGCGACCGGCGCCGATGCGTCGGTGATCTATGTCCCGCCGAAATTCGCCGCAGCCTCGATCATGGAAGCGATCGAAGCGGAAATCCCGCTGATCGTGGCGATCACCGAGGGTATTCCCGTGCTCGACATGGTGCGCGTGAAGGGCAAGCTCGAAGGCTCCAGATCGCGGCTGATCGGCCCCAATTGCCCCGGCGTGCTGACGCCCGGCGAATGCAAGATTGGCATCATGCCCGGTTCGATTTTCATGAAGGGCTCGGTTGGAGTCGTATCGCGTTCGGGCACGCTCACCTATGAAGCGGTGCACCAGACCACGGCGGTCGGCCTCGGCCAGACCACGGCGGTCGGCATCGGCGGCGATCCGGTCAACGGCACCAATTTCATCGACATGCTGGAGCTGTTTCTGGCCGATGACGAGACGCAGAGCATCATCATGATCGGGGAAATCGGCGGCAGCGCCGAGGAAGAGGCCGCGCAATTCCTCGCCGATGAGGCGAAGAAGGGCCGCCGCAAGCCCACCGTCGGCTTCATCGCCGGCAAAACCGCTCCTCCGGGCCGCCGCATGGGCCATGCCGGCGCGATCGTCTCCGGCGGTCAGGGCGGCGCGGACGACAAGATTGCTGCGATGGAAGCGGCGGGTATCACCGTCTCCCCATCGCCGAGCGAACTTGGCACCACGCTGGCGCGGCTGCTGCAGAACGCTTGAGCCGAAGCGGAACATATGAGCGGGGGCAGCCGTCTCAAGTATCGGGCGCGTATGGCCCGGACATCGAAGAAAGAGTAGATCATGGGCGTAGAAGGCCAGATGTTCAGCACCGGTCAGGAACCGCGCGAAGGCCCTAGTTGGCAGCGCACGAACTGGCCGGTCGACGCGACCGACGATCTGAATGCCGCGCTCGATCCGACGCGCATGGCGGTAGAGGTCAAGGCTGCGGCCGAGGCGAAGGGCAAGCCGCTCGGCCCGCAGGAGATCGAAAAGGCGGCGGCCGATTCGATCCGCGCAATGATGCTGATCCGCACCTATCGCGTGCGCGGTCATCTGGCTTCGACGCTCGATCCGCTGGGTCTTTCGCATCGCGAACTGCCCGCCGATCTGACGCCCGAATATCATGGTTTTTCCGAGGCCGATCTGGACCGCGAGGTATATCTTGGCCGCAATCTGGGCGTCGATTACGCCACGGTGCATGAGCTCGTCGAGATGTTGCGCGCCAATTATTGTGGGCCCGTGGGTCTGGAATATATGCACATCTCCGACATTGAGGAGCGCCGGTTCCTGCAGGAGCGCCTTGAGGGCAAGGAAAACGCCATCGCCTTCACCGAGGAGGGCAAGAAGGCCATCCTCAACAAGGTGATCCAGGGCGAACAGTTCGAGAGTTTTCTCGGCAAGAAATATGTCGGCACCAAGCGCTTTGGCCTGGACGGCGGCGAGGCGATGCTGCCCGCGCTGGAAGCCGTCATCAAATATGGCGGCCAGTTTGGCGTGCGCGAGATTGTTTACGGCATGGCCCATCGCGGGCGGCTCAACGTCCTCGCAAACGTGATGGCCAAGCCCTACCGCGTGATCTTCCACGAATTTCAGGGCGGCAGCGCCAATCCGCAGGATGTCGGCGGATCGGGCGACGTCAAATATCATCTCGGCACCAGCACGGACCGCGAGTTTGACGGCATTTCGGTGCACATGTCGCTGGTCCCCAACCCGTCGCATCTGGAAGCCGTCGACCCTGTCGTGCTCGGCAAGGTGCGCGCGCAGCAGGTCATGCGGCAGGATACCGGCAAACATGAGCAGGTGCTGCCCGTTCTGATCCACGGCGACGCTGCCTTCGCGGGTCAGGGCATTGTCTGGGAAACACTGAGTTTCAGTGGCATCCGCGGATATAATACCGGCGGCTGCATCCATTTTGTGATCAACAACCAGATCGGTTTCACAACCAGCCCGCAGTTCGCGCGCAGTTCGCCTTATCCGAGCGACGTGGCCAAGGGCGTGCAGGCCCCGATTTTTCATGTGAACGGCGATGATCCCGAGGCTGTGACTTATGCCTGCAAGATGGCGATCGAGTTTCGCCAGCGGTTCGGCCGAGACATTGTGATCGACATGTGGTGCTATCGCCGCTTCGGCCATAATGAGGGCGACGAGCCCAGTTTCACCCAGCCGCTGATGTACAAGGCGATCAAGGCCCATGCCAAGGTCAGCGTCATCTACGGCAAGCGGCTTCAGGCCGAAGGTGTGATCGATGACCATTGGGTGGAGGAAACCACCCGCGCCTATGGCGATCATATGCAGGCGGAATTCGATGCCGCGACCAGCTACAAGCCCAACCGGGTGGACTGGTTCGGCGGGCGCTGGTCTGGCCTGCACGTTCCGGCGGATAAGGAAACTGCTCGCCGCAACGTGGCGACCGCAATCGAACGCAAATTGCTCGACTCGCTGGGCCGCACGCTGACCGAAGTGCCGGATGACCTGACCATCCACAAGACGCTCGGCCGTATTCTCGATGCCAAGAAGACGATGTTCGAGAGCGGTGAGAATTTCGACTGGGCTACCGGCGAGGCGCTGGCGTTCGGCTCGCTGCTTTCCGAAGGCTATGGCGTACGTCTGTCGGGCCAGGATTCGGGCCGTGGCACGTTCAGCCAGCGCCATGCCGTCTGGGTCGATCAGGAGAATGAGCATAAATATACGCCGCTCGCCCAGGTCCCGCATGGGCGCTTCGATGTGCTGGACAGTCCGCTGTCCGAATATGGCGTGCTCGGTTTCGAATATGGCTATGCCCTGGCCGATCCCAAGGTGCTGATCATGTGGGAAGCGCAATTCGGAGATTTCGCCAACGGCGCGCAGATCACGATCGACCAGTTCATCGCCAGCGGAGAGGCCAAATGGCTGCGCGCCAACGGCCTCGTGATGCTGCTGCCGCACGGCTATGAAGGACAGGGGCCAGAGCATAGCTCCGCCCGCCCAGAACGGTTTTTGCAGCTGTGCGCCGAGGATAATATGCAGGTGTGCAATATCACCACGCCGGCCAATTATTTCCATGTCCTGCGCCGCCAGATGCTGCGCAACTTCCGTAAGCCGCTGATCATCATGACGCCCAAATCGCTGCTGCGGCACAAGATGGCGGTCTCGGCCCGGGACGAGTTCCTGGGCGAGCAGCATTTCATGCGGATCAAGTCCGACACCAGCCCGCCCGCCGATGACAAGGTGAAGCGGCTGGTGCTGTGCACGGGCAAGGTGGCGTTCGATCTGATCGAAGCGCGCGATGCGGCAGGCGATACGCACACGTCGATCGTGCGGATCGAGCAACTATATCCGTTCCCGGGCGAGCCGCTGGCCGAGCGTCTGAAGCGCATGCCCCATCTGGAAACGCTGATATGGGCGCAGGAAGAGCCGAAGAACCAGGGCTATTGGTCCTTTGTCGAACCCTATCTCGAACATTGTCTGCAGGACAGCAGCGCTGGACCAAAACGTCCTGTCTACGCCGGGCGGGCCGCAGCCGCATCGCCCGCAACCGGACTGGCATCTCGCCACAAGGCCCAGCAACAGGCGCTGATTGCCGAGGCACTGGGCCATGGCGGCCGCGAAGACATCGATCTGATCCCCAAGGACAAGCTGCGCAATTAGGCTGCGGCTTTTCCGCCAGACATCAAGGCCGGGCCGCAGCGCCGGGCAGCAAAAGGACCAAGCGAACATCATGTCCCAGGACGTCACTGTACCCACTCTCGGCGAATCGATCACCGAAGCCACGATCGGCGAATGGCTGAAAAAGCCTGGCGACCGGGTGGAAATGGACGAGCCCATTGCCAGTCTGGAGACCGACAAGGTGGCGGTTGAGGTGCCCTCTCCCGTCGCGGGAACGATCGGCGAGCTGCTGGCCGAAGTGGGTGAGACGGTGCAGGTGGGCGCGGCGATTGCGCGGATCGAGGATGGCGGCGCACCGGCAACCTCGCCCGCGCCGACCAAGGACCAAAGCCCACAGCCCAAGAAAGCGGACGACGATGCCGTGGAGCGCGCCGAGACGCCCGATCCCGATTTCGCGGCGGAAGATACCGAAGGAGAAAGCCGCGAGCATGCCGGAAACGATGGCGGCGATACGCCCCACCTCTCCCCGTCGGTGCGCCGTCTGGTGCTGGAGCACGGTGTAGACCCGACGCAGATCAAGGGCACCGGCAAGGACGGTCGCCTGACGCGCGAGGATGTGCTGGAAGCCGCCAAGTCCGGCCAGGCGAAAAAGGATGAAGCCGCGCCGGCGCAGACCGAGGCCGCGCCCCGAGCGCCCGCCGCTGACGGCAAGCCGGGCCGGACCGAGGAGCGTCAGCGCATGACGCGTCTGCGCCAGACCATCGCCAAGCGCCTAAAGTCCGCGCAGGATACCGCCGCGCTGCTGACCACATTCAACGATGTCGACATGAGCGCGGTCATGGCAACGCGCTCTAAATACAAGGACCTGTTCGCCAAGAAGCATGATGTGCGGCTCGGCTTCATGGGTTTCTTTATCAAGGCCGCCTGCCTGGCCGCGCGCGATGTGCCGTCGGTCAACGCCCGCATCGATGGAGACGAGATCGTTTACCACGATTATATGGACGTTTCCGTGGCGGTATCCGCGCCCAATGGCCTCGTTGTTCCAGTTATCCGCAACGCCGAAAGCCTGAGCTTTGCCGAGATCGAGAAGACCATCGGCGATTTCGGTGCGCGCGCCAAATCGGGCAAGCTGACCATGGATGAAATGCAGGGCGGCACCTTCACCATTTCGAACGGCGGCGTGTTCGGATCGCTGATGTCCACGCCGATCGTCAACCCGCCGCAGAGCGCCGTGCTCGGCCTCCACCGCATCGAGGACCGCGCGGTGGTGGTGGACGGCGAGATCGTGATCCGTCCGATGATGTACATGGCGTTGACCTATGACCACCGCCTGGTCGACGGCCGCGAGGCGGTGACCTATCTGGTGCGCATCAAGGAAGCGATCGAGGATCCGGCGCGGATGCTGATCGACCTGTAAGCAAAGTTTCCATTCCCGTTCGGGCTGCGCTTGTCGAAGCCCTGATTTCTTTCGGGACCCTGTTGAAAAAGGACGGCCCTCCGACAAGCTTGAGGGCGAACGGAGATAAATGATGGCCGACCAAGATTTCGATTATGATGTGCTGGTAATCGGCTCGGGTCCCGGCGGTTATGTCGCGGCGATCCGGGCGGCGCAGCTAGGGCTGAAGACGGCCTGCGCGGAAAGCCGCGAGACGCTCGGCGGCACCTGCCTGAACATTGGCTGCATTCCGTCCAAGGCGCTGCTGCACGCGTCCGAATATTATGAGGAAGCCGCGTCCGGATCACTGGAGAAATTCGGCGTCAAGATCGGCAGCACGGAACTCGATCTGGATCAGATGATGTCTGAGAAGAACAAGGCAGTCGATGAGCTGACCGGCGGCATCGAATATCTGTTCAAGAAGAACAAGGTGACCTGGCTGAAGGGCCGGGCCAGCTTCGAGGAGGCGCACAAGGTCAAGGTTGGTGATGCGATGGTGACCGCCAAGGCGATCATCATCGCCACCGGTTCTTCGGTCATGCCGCTGGCGAATGTGCCGGTGGATAACGAGGGCGGGATCGTGGTCGATTCCACCGGCGCGCTCTCGCTGCACAAGGTGCCCGAGCATCTGGTGCTGATCGGCGGCGGCGTGATCGGGCTGGAGCTCGGCAGCGTTTGGCGCCGCCTGGGTGCCAAGGTGACCTGCATCGAATTCCTCGACCAGATCCTGCCCGGCATGGACGGCGATATCCGCAAGGAAGGCGCCAAGCTGTTCAAGAAGCAGGGCATTGCATTTCGCACCGGTACCAAGGTTACCGGAGTCACCGTGGACGGCAAGACCGCCCTTGTCACCATGGAGCCGGCCAAGGGCGGCGAGGCCGAAACGATCGCGGCGGACGCCGTGCTCGTCTGCATTGGACGCAGGCCCAACACCGACGGCCTCAACCTGGAGGCGGCCGGCCTCGCCACCACCGATCGCGGGCTGATCGAGGTGGACGACCGGTTCGAGACGAAGGTGAAGGGCGTCTATGCCATCGGCGACGTGACGCCCGGCCTCATGCTCGCCCACCGCGCCGAAGACGAGGGCATTGCCGCGGCGGACAATATTGCAGGCAACACCGGCATCGTGAACCACGCCATCATCCCGTCGGTGGTCTACACGCACCCCGAGATGGCCGGTGTGGGCATGACCGAGGAGGAAGCAAAGGACGCCGGGCACGAGCTGGCGATTGGCCGATTTCCGTTCCTGGGCAACAGCCGCGCCAAGACCAATCGAGACACCGATGGCTTCGTCAAGATCATTGCCGATAAGGAGACCGACCGCGTGCTCGGCGTACACATCATCTCCTCGCTCGCCGGTACGCTGATTGCCCAGGCCGCGCAGGCGATGGAATTCGGCGCCACGTCGGAAGACATCGCGCTGACCTGCCACGCGCATCCAACCCATGCCGAAGCGATGAAGGAAGCGGCCATGGCGGTGCGCGGCAAGGCGATCCACATCTGACCGGCCGCCCTGCTATGGGCTTGAGCGTGGGCGTGCGATGGGCTTGCGACAGTCTTGCAGACCGGGGCTGGGCGCGTATTTCCGGTTGAGCTAAGGCGCGCCCGCGCCTAGGCGGCGGCGCATGACCACCGTTACCCTGCTGCCCGATTTTCAGATCGGCCCGATCCTGGACGCGCTCGATATGCTGGGCATCGCGGTGTTCGCGGCGTCCGGCGCGCTGGCGGCCGCGCAGAAGGGGCAGACGCTGGTAACCTTCAGTTTTTTCGCGCTCGTTACCGGCGTGGGCGGCGGCACCGTGCGCGATCTTTTGATCGGCGCGCCGGTGTTCTGGATCGAGGACGGCAATATCCTGATTGCCATCGGCGCCGTGGTCGCGCTGATCTGGGTCACGCCGCAAAAATGGTGGAAGGGCGCGATGCTGGACTGGTTCGATGCCGTCGGGCTGGCGGTCTATTCGGTTTACGGCGCGGCCAAGGCGATCGAATATGGTATCAACCCGGTGCCCGCCGCGCTGATGGGCGTGATCACCGCCTGCGTGGGTGGCATCATCCGCGATATGCTGGCGGGCGAGCCATCGATCATCCTGCGGCCCGAGATATATGTGACCGCCGCTGCGCTGTCGTCGGGCCTGTTCGTGGCGCTGAAACTGCTTGGCATGGACACGCCGGTTGCCGCCATCGTAGCGGCGTTGTGCGGTTTCGGACTGCGCGGTGCGGCGATTTTGCTCGGCTGGTCGCTGCCAAGTTACAGGGGGGGTACGGAGGATGGCGATGCGGGCGATGAGACAATTTCATAAATATCACATCTGGCTGGGCTGGCTGGTCGGCATACCGTTGCTGCTGTGGACGGCGAGCGGTCTGTTCATGTCGGCTGTGCCGCTGGAAACGGTGCGCGGCGAAGGCTTGCGGGCCGAGCATCCGGGGCTCGGGCCGATCACGGCTGTCGCACCGCTGCTGGAAGGCCGCGCGGCCGAAAGCCTCACCCTGCAAGATATCGGCGGGGCCCCGGTGTGGGTCATCGCCTATGCGGACGGCGGCCGCCGCCGCGCCGATGCCGCCACGGGAAAGCTGCTGCCGATAGTAAGCGCGGTGGAAGCAGCGGCTCTCGCCCGGACGGCGCGCAAAGGCGGCGGGAGCGTTGCGGCAGTGCGGCGGACCGACAAGGACGATCCCCCGCTCGATCTGCGCCGCCCCCGGCCGGCCTGGCAGATCGCATTCGATGATGGCGCGCGTTTCTACATTGATGCCGAGAGCGGCGAGCTGCTGGCCGTGCGGACCGATCTGTGGCGCATCTACGATCTGATGTGGGGCTTGCACATCATGGATCTGCAGACGCGCGAGGACGTGAACCATCCGCTGTTGATCGTCTTTGCCGCGCTGTCGCTGGCCGGCGTGATGATAGGGTGCGTCCTGATGTTCCGCCGCCGCAAGCGCCGCCCGGTTGCGGCGCCCGCGCGGCAGGCGGATTAGGTCCGGTCCGCTAGAACAGACGCGCCAGCAGCGCGGTCCATCCGTCCCCTTGCGGCGCTGCGGTGGCGCGCGGCACCAACAGATCGCACTCCACGCAGCGCGCCTGAACGCCGGTCGTGCCGATAAGCGCCTTTGCCGTGGACACCGCCTGGAACATGGTCTGGCGTTGACGCCATGCGGCCTGGCCGAAAAGGTCTAGGCGCACGTCCTGAGCGTCGTCATTACGCATGGCTTCGGTCAAAAAGGCGGCGAAGGCATCCGGCTTTTGCTCGATCAGCTTGATGTGATAGCCGCCGGTCTTCAGCTTGGCGCGTGCGGCCGCATCGGCAATGGCTTCGTCCAGCCCGCCCAGCCGATCGACCAGACCGAGCTGGCGCGCCGTGCCGCCGGCCCAGACGCGGCCCTGGCCAATTGCGTCGACCTGCGCCATCGTCATCTTGCGTGATTTGGCGACGCGCGAGAGGAAATCGCGATAGCCGTTCTCGATGGTCGCCTGCGCCACCCGGTCGAACGTCTCATTTGGTCCGGCCAATATGTCCGGCTCACCCGAAAGCGGGCTGGTCTTCACACCGTCGGTGTTCACGCCCAGCTTGGCCAGCGCCTCGTCAAAACTGGGCAGGATGGCGAAGATACCAATCGATCCGGTGATCGTCTCGGGCTCGGCGAAGATCGCGTCGCCGGGCGTGGAAATCCAATATCCGCCGCTCGCCGCCAGATTGGCCATGGAGATGACCACAGGCAGCCCCTTGTCCTTGGCCGCCTGGATGGCGAGGCGGATCTGCTCGGACGCCAGCACCGAGCCGCCGGGCGAATCGACGCGCACGACCAGCGCCTTCAGATCGTCCTCGGCCAGCGCATCGTAGATCAGCTTGGATACGGTATCGCCGCCCGCGCTGCCGGGATCGGCCTCGCCATCGACGATGTTGCCGGCTACGGTGATCACACCGATGGCCTCACCCTCATCATCGGCCTCGTTGGCGTCCAGCCAGTCATCATAATCGATCTCGGCAAAGCTTCCTGCCTTGTCGATCAGTCCCTTGCCCACTTTGGCTGCGATATAATCACCGAATTGCGTGCGCGTACCCAGTTTGTCGACCATCCCGCTGCTCAGCGCCAGATTGCCGAGGTTGCCGTTGGCCGCCTCCACTGCCTCGGCCGGCCGCGCGATCATGTTCTGCAGCTGCGCCTTGGGACGGGCCTGTGTCACTTCCTGCTGCCAATCGCCCCAGATTTCCTCGAGCAACGCATTTAACGCCAATTTGGCAGGTTCGGACGCCTTGTTGCCGGTGAACGGCTCCACCGCGCTTTTGTACGTGCCCACGCGGTACACATTGGCCTTGATGCCAAACTTCTGCAGCGCATCGCCAAAATACAGGTTCGATCCGCCGGGACCAGCGATCAGGGCGCCGCCCATCGGATCAACCCAGACCTCGCTGGCGTGCGCGGCCAGCTGGTAGCCATCATTGGCGTAGGCCGTGGCATAGGCGTAAACCGGTTTGCCCGCCTTGCGCGCGCCATCGAGCGCGCGGCCCACGCTGGCCAGCGTGGCCTGACCGCCGCCGAGGAAACCGTCGAGATCGAGCACGATCGCTTTCACCCGGGCATCGTCCCTGGACGCATCGATCGCGCGCACCAGATCGCGGGCGGCATATTCGCGCACCGGCGGGGTATTGGAGGTGAGCGCGGCAAACGGGCTCGGCGTGGTCGGCTGTTCGGCGATGGTGCCGCTCAGCTTCAGCATCAGAGCGCCGTCCTTGATATCGGCGGCGTTGGGACGCGCACTCAGGATCGCGAACAGCAGCCCGAAGAACAGCAGCAGCAACAGCAGCGCCAGACCATCCTTGATCGCAACGAGAATTTTCCAGGCGCTTTTGACGAAGCTCATGTCTGTCCTTTTAACGAAATCTGTCGGATTTGGGGCGATTGGGTCCGGGCCGATGTGCCCGACGTCCATTCTGCGAGATCCGGTAAGCCCGCGATATCGTGCCGCCCGGCGATTGCGCGCGGCTTTCGATCAGCGGCCGATCTGGCCCGACAGACACAAGCCGCATGTTCCGGGCGGGGCAGACCGGCGCTGGCCGGGCCAGGTGCAACACAGATATGAAAAGGGGCCACCCCTGCGTGAAGCAAGAGGCGGCCCCAGAACATGGTCAGCGGTCGGAAGTGTCCGCTGCCGGAAGATAGGCCTAATCTAACGCATTGTTATCACAGGCATTGTTGCCCTCGCGTCAGGCGGCAGTCTCCCGAACGGAAAAACCCGACCCCTTAGCTGAACCATGAGACATCGGACCACCTCCTTTCGCTTGTTGAAACTGAACTATGGTGTGCATGTTGCGTGCCCTCCACAGCCGGGAATGTGATTCAACTGGACCGGCTTGGCAAGACCCCATGTGATCTTTTTTTGCCGCGCGATGCTTGCGGCCGCGCCGCAGCGGCGGCGCGCGGACCATCGCGGTTTCCGGGCACCATTGTCATGCGCGGTGCGTTGCACCTGTAACACCCCGGCGTCCGCCCGGCGGTTTTGCCCCAATATCATGCCCCAATATCAAAAAGGAGTTCTGGCCATGCCCACCATTCTCATCACCGGTTGCAGCCGCGGCATCGGCCGCGCTCTGGCCGAAGAATATGCCGGCAATGGCTGGACCGTCATCGCCACCGCGCGCGACGCGGACGATCTTGCCGAACTCAACGCGCTGGAACATGTCGAGGCGCTTGAACTCGATATGGGGCAGGACGAGAGTATCGATCATTTCGTCGACGCGCTGGGCGACCGGCCGCTGGACGTGTTCCTGAACAATGTCGGCATCGCCAGCATCGATCCCGACAACCGGGCCGAGTTCCTGAAGACGCTGGAGATCAATGCGGTCGCCCCCACCATATTGGCACGCAAACTGAAGCGGCAGGTGGCCCGGTCCGACCGCAAGACAATGGCAGTGGTCACCAGCCGGATGGGATCGATCGGCGAAAATGAAGGTGGCGGCTATATCCCCTATCGCGCGTCCAAGGCAGCGGTCAACGCGGCCTGGAAAAGCCTGGCTGTCGATCTGAAGGCAGACGGCATCGCCGTGGTCATGCTGCACCCGGGTCATGTGCAGACCGACATGGGCGGCAGCAGCGCGCCGGTGAAGCCCGCCGACAGCGCGGAGGGCCTGCGCGCGCGCATCGATGAAACCGATCTCGCAAACAGCGGCCGGTTCGTTGCTTACGACGGGGCGGCCATAAACTGGTGATATCCGTGCGTGCACCGCGCGCCGCGCCGCGCGCTGGGAGCCGGACGGGCCGGGCCGATCACGCGCAGACTTCACCGCGCCACATTTCGCGCCTAAAGCGCGTTCATGCTTCGATATCTGATTGCGCCGCTGCTGGCGCTGGCCGCCCTTCTTCCCTCGCCAGCTTATGCCTGGGGAGAATATGGCCACCGAACGACCGCGGCCATTGCCGAGGCGAACCTGTCGCCGCATGCTAGAAGCGTAATGCGCCGGCTGTTCAAGGCCGCGCCGCTGCTCGGCACGCCCGATTGCGCGCTGAAGTCTATCGGCGACGCCAGCGAATGGCCCGATTGCGTGCGGCGGGACCGGGATCGCTGGGGCTACACCGCCCCCTGGCATTACCAGAACATCGACATCTGCCAGCCGTTCGCGCTGAAGCCCAACTGCCCCGACGGCAATTGCGTCTCCGCGCAGGTCGAACGCAATTTCAAACTCCTTTCGAACAGGAAGCTGCCGGACAATGTGCGGCTGGAGGCGCTGGCCTTCCTGGTGCATTTTACCGGCGATCTTCACCAGCCGCTGCACGCCGGTGACCGGCACGATCGCGGGGGCAACGACGTGAAGGCGGATTACGGCATTATTCCCGGACTCAATCTGCACTGGATATGGGATGGGCCGCTTGCGGAACGCAGTATTTCCACGCCGCCCGCGCTGGTCCGGTCCTATAGCGCGGCGGATAAGGCAGCCGTGGTTGCCGGCACGGCCGAGGACTGGAGCCGCGAGGCATGGGAAGCCAGCCGTGATATCGCCTATGCGCGGGCGCTCGACGGCGATCCCTGCGGGCCCAAACCCATCGGTGCCGTGGTGATCGATGAAGCCGACGTGGCCGCTGCGGCGGCAACGCTGCGCCTGCAGATCGAAAGGGCGGGCCTGCGGCTCGCCAATATGCTGGAGCGGGCGCTCTAATCTGCCCCACGCGCGCGGTGGCTCGGTTAAATTGTTGTTAAATAGTCACAGTGCGCCACTCCGTTCGGCGCAGGTGGAAACCTTTTGGCCGCGCCGCGTTATGTGGTGGAGTACAAGAGGACGATGATATGACGATCCAGACCAGCAATTCCAGTATCGGCATTCACGGTGCAATGAAGCGTTATTCCTTCATGTACCATATCGGCGAAACCAATCACTGCCCGGGCTGCGGCCATAGACACTGGCATATCGGCCGGGCAACGGCGGAATGCGCCAATTGCCAAACCGCGCTGCCGCTTGCAGACGTGTCGTCAACCCCGGCCCGCCCCCTGTTTTACGTGCGCAGCAGCAAGACGGCGATGGCCGCCTGAGATAGCGTTGCTGCCTGAAATAAATGGGTCGCCCGAGATATGTGGCGCGGCCCATCGACTTCGAAGTCCCGCCCTGCCGGGTGGAAATTACGGTGCGCAAACCGCCGGTGAGGCACGCTGGCTTGGCCAGGAACAGCCGATCAGGGGCTTGGCCAGGAACAGTCGATCAGGGGCTTGGCTAGGAATAGTCGATCAGGGGCTTGGCTAGGAATAGTCGATCAGGGGCTTGGCTAGGAATAGTCGATCAGGGGCTTGGCCAGGAACAGCCGATCAGGGTCGCGCACGACGGGCCGACTGGTCCGCTTGAAAGCCGAATATCGATATTCAAAGGAAAGGGCGAGCCGCGAGGCCCGCCCTTTATGATTCCGGCGGCGCTTGCGGCTTACTCCGCCGTCGCCTTTACCGGGAAGCCGCGCTTCTCGAGGATGTAACGCACATCGGGGTCGCGGCCGCGAAAGTCGCGATACGCTGCGATGCGGTCGGTCTCATTGCCCGTCGACAGCAGCACCTTGCGGAACTTGTCGGCGGTGGCCTTGTCCCACGGGCTGCCCGCCTCTTCGAATGCGGCCCAAGTATCGGCGTCCATCGTTTCGGACCAAAGATAACTGTAATAGCCGGCCGAATAGGCATCGGACGAGAACAGGTGATTGAACTGCGGCAGCCGGTGCCGCATCACGATTTCCTTGGGCATGCCGATCGCGTCCAGCGTCTCGCGCTCGAACGCATCCACATCGGTCACCGGCTCGGTGCGATCATGCAGCTTCATATCCACGATCGCGCTCGACAGATATTCCACCGTCGAGAAACCCTCGTTGAACTTGGACGATGCCTCGATCTTGTCGACCAGCGCCTGCGGGATCGGTTCGCCGGTCTTATAATGCACGGCGTAGTTGTTGAGGATATACGGCGTCAGCAGCCAATTCTCGTTCACCTGGCTGGGATATTCCACAAAATCGCGCGGTGTCCCGCGCAGGCCCGGATAAGTGACATCGGTCAGCAGCGCATGGATGGCGTGGCCGAATTCGTGGAACAGCGTGCTGGCATCGTCCACGCTGATCAGCGCCGCTTCGCCCTCAGCCGGTTTGACGAAATTATTGTTGTTTGAACTCAGCACGTTGCGCTCTCCGCCGAGCGACTGCTGCGATCGGTAGGTGGTGGCCCAGGCGCCTGATCGTTTGCCGGTGCGGGCATAGGGATCCATATAATAGACGCCGACATTGCTGCCGTCGCGCTTGTCGGTCACCACCCAGGTGCGCACATTGGGGTCGAACACGGGGATTTCGCCGGTATTCTCGGTGAACTTCAGATCGTAGAGGCGCCCGGCGGCATCCATCATTCCATCGATCATCTTGGTCAGCTGGAAATAGGGTTTGATCTCGTTCTGATCGAGATCATATTTGTCCTTGCGCACCTTTTCGGCGTAGAAGCGGTAGTCCCACGGCTGGATGGTGATGCCCGCCTTGTTCTTGTCGGCAATGGCCTGCATGTCGGCCACTTCCTCTTTCACCCGGGCCACGGCGGCGGGCCAGACCTGCATCATCAGGTCCATCGCGCGTGCGGGTTCCTTGGCCATGGTGTCGGCCATGCGATAATCGGCATGGGTCTCGAAACCGAGCAGTTCGGCGCGCTGCTGCCGCAGCTTCAGGATGTTGGCGATGGTCTGGTTGGTATCATTGTCGCCGCCATTGTCGCCGCGATTGACGTAGGCGGTGTAGATCTTTTCGCGCAGATCGCGGCGCGTGGAGTTCTCGAGGAAGGGCTGCATGAAGCTGCGCGTGTTTACCACGGCCCAGCCGCTTTTCTTCTTTTCCTCGGCGGCGCCTTTCATCGATGCGATCAGGCTGTCGGGCAGACCGGCCAGATCCGCCTTGTCGGTGAGTAGTATATAGGTTTCCTCGTCAGCCAGCACCTTGTTGGAAAAGGTGGAAAACTCGCCGGCCAGTGCGGTTTCGATACCGATCACCTCCTGCTTCTGCGCCGGCGTGAGCAGCGCGCCGCCGCGCACCAGATCGTCATATTGCCGCGTGAGCAGGCGCATCTGCTCATCGTCCAGACCCAGCGAATCGCGTTCATCATACAAGGTCTTCACCCGCTGGAAGAGGCGCGGATCGAACTGCAGTTCGTTGAAGAACGCGCTGAGCTTGGGGCTCCATTCGCTCTGGATTGCGCGCACTTCGGGGTTGGACAGGTTGGAGGTGTAGACCCCCCAATAGCTGAACACGCGGCCGATTTCTTCACCGGCCAGCTCCAGTGGGACCATGGTGTTGGCAAAAGTCGGCGCGGCCGGATTGGCCAGGAATGTCTCATATTCTGCCTTGGTGTCGGTCATGCCGTGCACAAAGGCATCGGGAAAGTCGGACGCTTGCACCTTATCCCATTGGGGCACGCCCTGATAGGGACCGGTCCAGGCGTTCAGCAATTCATTGTCCATGCGCTTGGGGCTCTCTTCATCGGCAGAGGTGGCGGGGGCATCGCCGGGAACGGCGCCCGCACCTGCGTCGGTGGCACCGCCCAGCTGGGCGGCCGCGGGGGCGCCGAGGGCAAGTGCGGAAGCGGACAGGGCGAGCATGGCTATCATCTTGGGCAAGTTGGCAGAACCTTTCAAACTGGCAGAACCCATCTGTGCCGCCAGAAGCGGCGGGCCGCAAGAGCAGTTCCCTCGCGACAGGAGATGGTCGGGCGGTGCATCGCCCCGGTCAATCTCGTCCGAAATGGACCATCATTGCCATCGGTTCTATTTTTTGGCAGCTGAATATAGACTGGACCGATCGGGGGGATGGACGGATGGAAGATTATGGGGAAGCCAGCGCGCTGGCCTTGATTTTGGGAGGCAACCTTAGCTGGATCGCACCGATCAGCGAGGCCGCGCAGGCCGCCGAGTGGCAGGTTGTGGAGCTCGGCACGGTGTTCGCCTGGCCGGACGATGCCCAGGCCGCGCGGCCCGCCGATCTGATCCTGTGCGATATTCGGTCCGATACGGAGACACCTGAACGGGAAATCGTTCGAGCGGCGCAATATGCCCTCCAGCATGACCTGCCCTTGCTCGCCTGGACCGATATGCAGCGCCTTGACGAGGTGGACATGCTGCTGCGCGGGCTGGACCGTCAGATACTGGTCGATCCGCAGCCGGTTGAACTGGCGATCGCATTGACCTCGGCCCGCTCACGTCGACGCGGCAGCAGCGCACGCGAAGAACGTGGTGAAAGTCCGGAATTGCTGCGGCTGAGCCAGGAACTCATCGACATGGCCCGGCGCCTGGCCCGGATTCAGGACGGTCCGGGCAGCGGATCGGTGCGCGCCGATCCGCTGAATTATCGCGGGGCGCCGCCGTCCGCCGCCAAAGGGCTCGGCAACAGGGGGCTGGACGAAGAGGCCGCCGAACCGCTGCGGTCCGAACAGGTGCGCGAGATTATCCGGCTGCGGCGCATGCGCGAGACGATGTTTGCGGCCGATCTCTTTGCCGATCCGGCATGGGACATGCTGCTCGATCTCATGGCGTCGCGGTTGGAAAACAGGCCGGTGTCGGTGTCCAGCCTGTGCATTGCGTCCGCCGTCCCGCCGACCACGGCCCTGCGCTGGATCAACCTGATGACCGAACGCGGGCTGCTGGAGCGAGAGAGCGATCCCAACGATGCCCGGCGCGTGTTCATCACGCTGAACGCCGATACGGCCGCCACCACGCACGGACTGCTGGTCGCCATGCTGTCGGGCACGGCGTCTCCGGTCTGACGGCGCAGGGCTGTCTCCGCTGGGCTAAGTGGCCTCGAAGGTCTTGACCTTGGTGCCGCGGCGGCTAGAGGCGGTGGGGAGGGGCGATTAGCTCAGTTGGTAGAGCATCTCGTTTACACCGAGAGGGTCGGCGGTTCGAGCCCGTCATCGCCCACCATCCCCTGCACGCCGACATATCTGCATTTTTGGGGGCGCGCCGCGCGCGGAGCCCCCTTGTGCGCGCGGATCAGAAGGTTGCCGACAGCGTGGCGAAGAAACCGTCGTTCGTCAGGTCCCGCACGACCGGTGCCTGCACCGTGGTATAGGTCACCCCCGCAGTCAACTTGGGCGTGATTGCATAGCTGGCGCCAAACGCGAAATCGAAGCTGGTGTCGCCGGTGTTGTACGAGAGCGACCCGTCAGTATAGCCGGCATGTGCGCTCAGAGAGATCGGCGTGTTGGGGATGCCGGTACCGAGGTCGCCGTAGACATAAGTGCTGTTCTGGTTGCCCAGCGAATCCTGTCCGCCCCAGGCATAGGCGACCCCGGCCGTGGCCGAAATCGGACCCAGCTGCCCGCTGACCGAAGCATAGGGCTCGAAATAATCGCTCGGTCCGCCCAGCGCCCTGTTGCCGTTGGGATAGACGTAATAGAGCAGCCCGGCATCGACGGTGATGCCAGAGGCGACCTGACCCGACCAGCCGCCATATAGATCAAGCTCGGTGTGGCCATAGGTGGGGGAATCCTCGATAGAACTGGCCCATGTGCCAACATAGAAGCCGCTGCTCTGCTTCACGTCGAAGCCGCCCTGAACGGCGATGTCGCCAGCCGAAAAACTGACACCGCGGAAGCGATAATCGGTCACCAGCGCCACGTTGGCGGATACGCTGATATCGCTGGGCGGCGCGGTATCATAGGTCGCGGCTTCGGTTTCGGTATGTTGAGGGCCCGCTTCCTGCGATAGGGCGGGCGCGGTAAAGGCAAGTGCGAGAGCCAGGCCTGAAAGACCGTAGACGGATGTACGCATGTCGAATTCCCCTTTGAGCTGGATTATGGCGTCCATCCCACCTGCGAGCACCGGCGATCTTTATCGGCGGCCACTCCTGACGGGGGCCATCGCTCGGTCGTACGAGTCGGTCTTGCGCCTGTTTGCTGCAATGCACAAATAAAAAAGCTGCGCAAATCAGGCAGCACACGCAATTTTATGCATCGCCATCGCCATCGCCATCGCCTTCTGGCCGAAGGCCGCGATCGGTGCGCTTCGTGAACTTTTCGATCAGGCCGTCTGAAACATGCCGGATGTTGAGATCGCGCTGCGGAAACGGCAGTTCGACGCCGTTGTCCTTGAACAGGAACCACAGCCGTTGCAGCACGTCCGACCGTACATTGCCAACGCCTTCTTCGGGGTCCTTGATCCACACAAGCACTTCGAATTTGACGCTGCTATCGCCATATTCGGTCCACCATACATTCGGGCGCGGCAAATCGAGCACGCGCGGGCTTTCCTCTGTGGCCTTCAGCATCAGTTTGACCGCCAGATCCATGTCAGACCCGTAGGATACGCCGACGGGAATGCGCACGCGCACGTTCTTGCTGGAATAGCTCCAGTTCTCGACCTCCTCGGTCATCAGGATCTCGTTCGGGATCAGATGTTCCTTGCCGTCCCGGGTCACGATCGACACCGCACGCACGCCGATCTTGTTGACCCAGCCGAAACTGTCACCGACCGCGATCACGTCCCCCGGCTTGATCGACCGGTCCATCAGCAGGATGATGCCGGAGATCAGGTTGCCAAAGGTCTTCTGGAAACCAAAGCCGATGGCCAGGCCGAAGGCGCCGGAGAATACCGCCAGCGCGGTCAGATCGATCCCCAGGAAATCGATGCCGATGAAGAAGGCGACGATGATGACGGCGATGCCGCCCAACTTTTCCACGAGCAGCTTCTGTGCGGGGTCCAGCCGATCGGTGCCCGCAATGAAGTGCCGCGTCAGCCTGTTGACGAAACGCACCAGCGCAAACAGCAGCACCGCAGTAACCACCCACTGCAGCACCGTCATCACGGAAATGCGTGTCTTGCCTGCCTCAAAACCGATCCGGTCCAGCTCCTTGCTGAGCGGCTGGATGCCCTGCAGCCCCTCCACCAATCCGTTGACAACAAACAGGAACACCACGCCGGAAAGCAGCAGCGCCACCCATTGCGGCATGTTGAGAAAGCGCGTGGTCCGGTTGATCACCAGCGTGGAGGCGGCGGCCAGATTGATGCCGATCAGTGCGATCGAAAGCTGCCCCCAATCGTGCGCCTGGAAAAGGACAAACAACAGGATCGCCGCAATCAGGAAACGGGCCACACGCTCGATCCGCTTGCAGCGCTGCGGATGCGGGGGCTGCTTCATGCGGTCTTGCAGGAACGTTTCGATCCGCGGCGCAATGGCGGCGGCCGCTGCCCAGCCGACGGCCCAGGCCGCGATGATGAGACCGAACGCAATCAGCGCCGTGCTCACGTCCAGATTAACCTCGATCCCGCGCGCGGCGAGCCAATGTTCCAGCGCGATCATGCCGGGGTGCCCATGGCGGCGAAACCACGCACCAGATCGGCAATCAGATCGGCGGGATCTTCCAGACCGATGCTGAGCCGGATCAGCGGTCCGTCTGCCGCCCAGCTCGTCGCACTGCGATCGGGCCGGGGATCGACCGGCAGCGCCAGGCTTTCGAAACCGCCCCAGCTATAGCCGATGCCGAACAGCGAGAGCGCGTCGATCAACCGCGCGGCCGACGCGTCGTCTCCGCCGCGCAGCACGAACGAGAACAAACCCGACGATCCGCTGAAATCGCGCTGCCAGACGGCGTGGCCGGGGCAGGTTGCAAAGGCGGGATGCAGGACGGTGTCCACCTCCGGTCGATCGTCCAGCCAGCGCGCCACGGCAAGCGCATTGGCCTCGTGCCGCCGCAGCCGCACGTCCAGCGTATGGAGGCCGCGGTGGGCAAGATAGGCATCGTCCGGGCTGATGACCTGGCCAAACTGGAACGCCGTGCGGCGCAGCCCGGGCCAATATCGCGGGGTCGCGGTGACCGAGCCGAGCATGATGTCGCTGTGGCCGCCGATATATTTGGTACCCGCCAGAATGGCCAGATCGACGCCGTTGGCGACGGCGGGAAAGAACAGCGGCGTGGCCCAGGTGTTGTCGAGCAGCGTGACCACGCCGCGCGCCTTGGCTGCGGCACAGATCGCGGGAACGTCCTGTACCTCGAACGTCAGGCTGCCGGGACTTTCCAGCAGGATCGCAGCGGCCGGCCGAGCGCCGTGCGCTCCATCGGTACCGTCCATCAGTGCGGCGACCGCGTCCACGCCGGCCACCGGATCGAACCAGCGCGTCGTCACACCCCATTGCTGCAGCCAGCCGGCCGCGAAGCTGCGCGAGGGATCATAGGCGTTGTCCGTCATCAGCAGCGTATCGCCCGGCTTTAGCACCGTTAGCAGCGCGCAGGCGATGGCGGCCACGCCGGAGGGGAACAGATATGTCCCTTCTGCCCCCGGCTCCAGCTCGGTCAGAGCTTCGGCCAGCGCCCAATGGGTAGGGCCGCCGCGGCGGCCATAGAAGAAGCTGTTGTGCTGCACCGGGCCTCTGGCGCTACGCAGATCGACCACGCTGTCGTACAGATGCGTGCTGCCCCGCCAGACCGGTGGATTGACAACGGACCCGCCGGTCCACTCCCGGCGGCGGCCGCCCGTGACCAGCCGGGTGGCGGCGGTGTGCCTATCGTCTCTTGCGCCAGCCAAATCCGCCTCCGGTCATCTGCAACACGTGCCTCTAAGGCCAAACTCCGGGCTTGTCGAAGGGCGTCTTTGATGGGCGTTATCGTGACGGTTCGACGAATTGCTCTCGGCAGGCTCGCGGCTCAACGCGTTTCGGCATCGTCTCCAATCGGCCGGATCACACCGATTGTTTGGGCGTGTCCGCATCTGCGCCCCATTCGGACCAGGCGCCGTCGTACAGGCGGACGTCCTTTTTGCCGAGCAGATGCGCGGAGAACAGCGGCACCGCGGCCGTCATGCCGCTGCCGCAGCTGGTGATCAGGGGCTTGTCCAGATCGACACCGGCATCCTGAAACACCGTCTTCAGTTCATTGCCGGTCTTCCATGTGCCGTCATCGTTGAAGAAGGCACCATGCGGCGTGCTGTGTGAGCCGGGGATGTGGCCGCTGGGCAAATCGGCGCGCGGCTCGGGCTCTTCACCGGTAAAGCGGCCCTTGGGGCGAGCGTCGACGATTTCGGCGCCCTTGTCGTGCAGGTTGGACAGAACGTCCGCCTTTCTGGCGACCTGCTTTTCGTCCTTCCAGACGGTGAAATGGCGATGACGCACGTCGGGCTTTCCCGTTTCCAGTGGCCGACCCTCGCTCTTCCATTTGGCCAGGCCGCCGTCCAGGATCGCCACCGAATGGGCACCGAACATGTTGAGCATCCACCAGGCGCGGGCCGCGCTCTTCAGCGGGCTGTCATCGTACAGCACGATGCGGCTGCCGTCGCCCAGCCCCAGCGTCTGCATGCGGCTGGCAAATTTCTCGGCGCTCGGCAGCATGTTGGGCAGATCGTCCGAACTGTCGGCCAGTTCGCTCAGGTCCATGAACACCGCGCCGGCGATATGCCCGCCCTCGAACTCGGCGCGCGCGTCGCGGCCAGCATCGGGCAGGAAATAGGTTGCGTCGACCACGCGCAGGTCGCTCGCGCCCATTTCGCCTGCCAGCCATTCGGTCGAAACTAGTTGGTCCATCGTGAAATTCCCGCTTGAGTAAGATGGGCAGGGTTAGCGCCATCGCAGGCCCGTGAAAACCCTTGCCGTTGCGTCAAAGGTTGCCGAGGCCGTCCAGGCTCGCCCCGGCCTTCGCCAGGATCGCCTTGCGCTCGCCTGCATCCTTGCGCGCCCAGTTGCGATAGGCCAGCGCCATGCGATGATTAGTGGACAGCTTGTCCTCGTTGCGCGCCAGGAAATCCCAGTAAAGTGCGTTGAACGGGCAACTGTCCGCCTCCGTCTTGGTCTTGGGATTGTATCGGCAGTCTGCGCAATAATTTGACATGCGATCGATATAGGCCCCCGACGCGGCATAGGGTTTTGACGCGATCAGCCCGCCGTCGCCGAACTGGCTCATCCCCAGCACGTTGGGCAGTTCCACCCATTCATAGGCGTCGGCATAGACCTCCAGATACCAGCGGTGCACCTGTTGGGGGTCAACCCCGGCCAGCATCGCGAAATTGCCGGTGACCATCAGCCGCTGGATATGGTGGGCATAGCCATGGTCCAGTGTCTGGCCGATTGCCTGCGCCATGCAGGCCATGTCGGTCTTCCCGTCGTAATAAAAGGACGGCAGATCGCGGGTCGCACCGAAAAAATTGCGCTCCACATATTCCGGCCCTTCGCGCCAATACATGCCGCGCATATATTCGCGCCAGCCGATGATCTGCCGGACAAAGCCCTCGGCTGCGTTCAGTGGCACCTTGCCTTCGGCGTAGCGGCCGGCAACATCGCGGCAAAGATCGACCGGATCGAGCAGCCCGGAGTTGATATAGGGGCTGAGCACCGAGTGCCACATAAACGGCTCATCGCGCAGCATGGCATCCTGATAGTCGCCAAACTGCGCCAACGCCTCGTCCAAAAACTGCCGCCGCGCGCGCATCGCCTCCTCATGCGTCACCGCGAAATGGAAATGGTCGGTCGTGCCAGGGTGATCGGCGAAGCGATCGTTCACCATGTCGATCACGGTCTGGGTTGTCTCGTCCGGGCGAAAGCGGATCGGGCGCGGCATCAGCAAAGTCCCCTTGGGCGCAGGTTTGCGGTTCTCGCCGTCATAATTCCAGGCGCCGCCCTCCGGCTTGTCTCCGTCCATCAGCAGGCCAGTCTTGCGCCGCATCTCGCGGTAGAAATATTCCATCCGCAGCTGTTTCTTGCCGGCCGCCCACGCCTCGAATTCTCGGTGGGTTGCCAAAAAGCGGGTGTCGGGACAGATAGTGACGGGCAGACCGAACTGGTCCTCCCAATTTTCCTGCATCTCGCGCACCCGCCATTCACCCGCCTCGGTTACCCGGATGGCCGACGGCGCGTGCCGATCAATCGCGCGGGCCAGTTCGCCCGAAAAGCTGCCGTTGTTGCCGGGATCGTCGAGCTTCACATAATCCACCGTCCAACCACGCGCGCGCAGCGCCTCGGCGTGGTGGCGCATGGCGGACAGGATATAGGCAATCTTGGCCTTGTGATGGCGGACATATTCGGTCTCATCCGCCACCTCCATCATCAGAAGGACGCAGCGGTCCGGCGTCATGCCGTCCAGCGCCGAGAGGTCAGCCGACAGCTGGTCGCCCAGCACGGCGATCAGGATGGGACCGGTCATCGGTCCCGGCATGGCACCGGAGCGGCCAAAACTTTCCTCTGGCGCACCGCGGTCAGACCGGCTTGGCGGCGATGCGCGGGATGATGCGCGGCTCTGGTCCAATGGCGATGGGCCCCAGCCGGCCTCGCCCATCGGCACCTTGGCGGCCCAGCACGAAGCTGGCCTGCGCCCGATCGCTACCGCCGCCGCCGCTGCCTCCGCTCCAGCCATAATCCAGATCGGCCACCGCCAACGGAATGATCATGGTGCGCCCCTCCATGCGGAAAAGGATGGCGGGGTCCAGCCGCACGCGCATCTCGCCCTCGATCGGGGTCTGCGTGGCTGGGCCCATCGCGGGAATGGATACGATCTGCACGCCGTCGCTCTGGCGCAGGAAAAAGCCATCGACCTGCGCCTTGGTCTCGGGCCCGCCGGGAAGGATGGACAGGCGCAAGGTGCAGCCTTCTGCCGCGCCCGGCCCGGAATTTACCAGCATCAGGCAATAATGCAGCACGAACAGGTCGGCGGTCTGCTCGGCCCGCAGGACATCCAGCGTGATGGCAACGTTCGGGCGGCCCTCTGGCGGTCGTTGCAGAAGCCTGGTCGTCACCATCCCCGAAGGCCGCGCAGATGGCGGCGGCAGTTGCGCCGCTGCTGCCGCGCCAGCCGGCAGCCGTGCGGGCACGGTTCCGGCCGGGCGCGGCGGTGTGCCGGTCAGGCCGGAAAAGGCCTTGATCGTTCCGCGCGCCGGCTGGCTCGCGGCGGCGGGGACCGGCGGAGCGGCAGGGGAAGGAGCCGCGGAGGCCGGGGCGTTCGGCGCGGGCGGCGCGGGCGGCGCGTTCGGCGTGGTCGCAGAGGGCGGCGTGGTCGGAGCGGGCGGGGCGACCAGAAGTTCGGGCTCCGGTTCCGGACCGTCCACCTCCACCGTAACCCTGGCTTTCGCCTGCGCGGTGACTTTTCGGCGCCGCCAAAGCAGCACCCCGCCCGCCAGCACAAGGAATCCGAGCGGCCATATCCACCGCGGCACGGCGGCGAAATCGGACGAACCCGTAGCCTGGGGGACAGAAGCCGGTTCGGATGCGGTGGCTGGCGGCACCGTTGGCAACGGCTGCGCAGGCGCGGCGGCTGCCCGCTCCGCTGCGGGCTCGGCCGGTAAGGATTGCGCCCGTATGGACGGCACCGCTGCAGACGGCACTGCCGCAGATTGGACCGTCGCGGATCGGGCGGTCGCGGATCGTGCCTGCGTTGATGTGGCCGCCGATGGAGTTTGCCGGACCGGGCGCGCGGTTGGCACGGCGCTGGTGGTCGGCGCGGCGCGTTTATCGGACGTAACTACGGTTCCCGGGCGCGGTGTGGGCTGTGCAACTGGCGGCTGAATACTCTGGGGCCTGGTAGGCGCGGGCGCTGGCAGCGGGAGCGGCGCGACGGTTGGTCCGGGCGGTCCGGGCGGCGCGGGCGCGGGTGTCGGCTCGAGCCGGAAGCCGCCGAGTTGATCGCCGGTTTGCTGATCGCCCGGCTGCTGCGCGGCCACGGGCGTGATCGGCACAAGGAACAGCGCCAGCCCGAGCACGGGGACGACCACAGCAGATCGCGTTTTTCGGGAATGACAGATGGGTCCGCCCGCCTTAGTGAATGCCGTCATGGCCGAAAATGCAAAACCCCGTTTTCTGGGGCAAGACAGCCCGCTTCCCGCGTCTCCGGATGTCGCGGAGCTCGACTATGTTCCCAATCCGCGTGCCGGGCAACTCTACTGCACCAGATTTACCGCGCCTGAATTTACCTCGCTGTGCCCGGTCACCGGACAGCCTGATTTCGCGCATCTGGTGATCGATTATGCCCCCGGCAAGACCATTGTCGAATCCAAATCGCTCAAGCTGTTTCTGAGCAGCTTTCGCAACCATTGCGCCTTTCATGAAGATTGCACCGTGGGCATCGGCGTGCGGTTGTTCGAGGAGATGGCACCGCAGTGGCTGCGAATCGCCGGATACTGGTATCCGCGCGGCGGCATTCCGATTGACGTGTTCTGGCAAAGTGGAGAACCGCCGCGCGGGCTGTGGGTGCCCGATACCGGCGTGGCGCCCTATCGCGGGCGCGGATAAGACGAAATAAATCAGCTGGCTTCATCTTCCCTTCATCGCAGACTGACATTATTGTAAGTATCATGACCGCCAGTCACTGCCACGCCATAGACATTACGCCCGAAGACATCGACTTCATGGGCCATGTCAACAATGCCAATTATCTGTCCTGGGTGCAGGACGCGGTGGTGGCACACTGGCAGAAGATCGCGCCGAATCATGCGGTGACCAATCATCTCTGGGTCGCGCTGAAACATGAGATCACCTATCGCAAGCCGGCGTTTCTGAACGATGAGGTGATCGCAGAGGTTTTGCTGGAGAAGGTGCAGGGCGCGCGTGCGTTCTACGAAACCGTGATCCGCCGCGGCGAAGAGGTGCTGGCCGAGGTAAAGTCGAGCTGGTGCTGCCTGGATGCCGAAACGCTGCGGCCGACGCGCATCGCCAAGGACGTCTCCGAATATTTCTTCCCGCGCTCGGAAATCTCAGGCCCCGCGTCTCCAGTATAGTCTGCTCGGCAACGGGCTATCGGTGGGTTTCGACGAACGGCGCGGCGGGCATCCAATCATCGCTTGTGCGGACGCTGCGGCAGGCATAATCTGCACGCTTTGTAACGCCCATACCGGAGCCGTCCCCTGCATGTCCTTTGCCCGTAATGCCGGCCGGCTGCTTGCCGCCGCTTCCATGCTCGCCGTCGCCGTGCCGACCTTTGCGCAGATGGCCCCAGGCAAGGCCGCCGATGCCCGGCCCGCTACGCAGTCCGATACGGTCGACACCAGCCTGCCCACGCAGTTGCCGCGCACCGCGGTGCCGCATCATTATACGATAGACATCATTCCCAGCGCCCAGGCGCTGGCATTCGGCGCATCGGTGCGCATCGCTCTGGATATCGTGAAGCCAACGGCCACGCTGGTGATGAACGCAGCCGATCTCACGATCGACGGCGCGACGCTCTACGGGCCGGGCGGCACGGTGCACAAGGCGACCGCCACGCTGGACGCCAAGGCGCAGACTGCCAGCTTCGATTTCGGCGAAGAGCTGCCGACCGGCGCCTATCTGCTCGACATGCTCTATTCCGGCAAGATCAGCACGCAGGCGAACGGCCTGTTTGCGCTGGATTACAAGGACCCCGATGGCACGGACCGGCGCGGGCTGTTCACGCAGTTCGAAGCGCCCGACGCGCGCCGCTTCGTGCCCAGCTGGGACGAACCGGATTACAAGGCGGTGTTCGATCTTTCGGCTACCGTGCCATCAGACCAGATGCCGCTGAGCAACATGCCGGTGAAATCCACCGAGGATGTCGGCGGCGGAATGTCGAGGATCACCTTCGGCAGCACGCCCCCGATGTCGAGCTATCTGCTGTTCTTTGGCCTGGGAGATTTTGAGCGGATCCATCAGCAGGCTGGCGGCACCGATGTCGGCGTTGTGATGAGCCGCGGCAAGACCGATCAGGGGCAATATGCGCTGGACAGCGCGTCCGCCATCCTGCCCTTCTACAACGATTATTTCGGCACCCCCTATCCGCTGCCCAAGCTCGATAATATCGCCGGGCCCGGCCAGTCGCAGTTCTTTGGTGCGATGGAGAACTGGGGCGCGATCTTCACGTTCGAGCGTGTCTTGCTCAACGATCCCAGCATCAGTTCCGAAGGCGATCGCCAACGCATCTTCTCGGTGGCGGCGCACGAAATGGCGCATCAGTGGTTTGGCGATCTGGTCACCATGGCCTGGTGGGACGATCTGTGGCTGAATGAGGGGTTCGCCAGCTGGATGGAGAACAAGACCACCGCCACGCTGCATCCCGAGTGGGGCGCGGACATTGACCGGGTCGGCGCGCGGGAAGCGGCGATGGGGCTGGACAGTTATGCCGCCACGCACCCCATCGTGCAGACCATCCGCACGGTGGAGCAGACCAATCAGGCGTTTGACACCATCACCTATTCGAAGGGCGAGGCGGTGATCGCCATGCTCGAGGCCTATGCCGGCGCCGATGTGTGGCGCAAGGGAGTGCAGGATTACGTCAAGGCGCACCAATATCAGAACACGCGGACCGACGATCTGTGGAGCGCCGTGGAAGCGGCGGGTGCCACCGATCTCACCCGCATCGCGCATCAATTCACGCTGCAACCGGGCGTGCCGCTGATCCAGGTTGGCGCGGCGCAATGCCAGGGCGGCAACACCGCCTTCACGCTGACGCAAAGCGAATTTTCGTCCGACCGGCGCGAGGGAGTGCTGGCGAACCCGCAGAGCTGGAACGTGCCTGTGCTGGCATCGACGATCGGCGGCAATAGCGTCGACATGGTGACCGAGGGCAAAACCACGCAGATGACCGTGCCGGGCTGCGGTACCTTGCTGGTGAACGCTGGTCAGGCGGGATATTATCGCACGCTCTACGGCGCGCCGCAGCTTGCGGCGCTGGCGCAGCATTTCGGCCAGCTCAAGCCGATCGACCAATATGGGCTGCTCAACGACAATATAGCGCTGGCTTACGCCGGCTATCAACCGATCGGAGGCGCGCTCGATCTGGTTGCCGCGATTCCTGGCAATGCCGATCCGAAGGTTCTGGCCGAGGGGATGAGCAGTTGGACCAATCTCTATGGCCTGTTCGAGGACGAACCGGCGGTGCATGAAAAAATTGGCCAGCGGATCCAGACCGAATATGCGCCGGTGCTAAGCCGACTGGGTTTCGCCGTAAAGAGCGGCGAACCGGCCGGCGAAACCCTGCTGCGCCCCACGCTGATATCCGCGCTTGGCGCCACCGGCCTGGCTTCAGTCAAGACCGAGCGCGCACGATTGCTGCAGGCGCTGGCGATCGATCCCAAGGCACTCGACGGCCCGCTCAAGACGACCTGGCTGGAACTGATCGCGCGCGATGCCAGTGCGGCCGAATGGGAGCAACTGCATCAGCTGGCGCAAGACGCCAGCGGCTTCACCGAGCGCTCGGCGCTCTACGGGGTGCTCGGCGGAACCAAGGATGACGCGCTGGCGGCCAAGGCACTCGATCTCGCCATCACCGATGAACCGGGCGCGACCATCGGCGCTGCGATCATCTCCGCAGTGGCCTTTCGCCATCCTGAAATGGCGCTCGATTTCGCACTGGCGCATCCCGCTGACATCGACCGGATTGTCGATAACAGCGCGCAGTCGCGCTATGTCGCGCGGATCGCTGCGGCATCGGACAAGCCGGAGACGATCGAGAAGCTGGAAAGCTACGCCAAGGCCAATCTGGGCGAGGAAGCGCGCAAGCCGGTCGACCAGACGATCGGCATCGTCAAAGTCCGGATCGAAGCGCGGCGGCGAATCATGGATCAGGCACGCCAGTGGATTAACGCAAATGCGGTGTGAGGTGTTTGTCGCCTGATGTTTGACTGCGCAGAGCGCAGACATTGCCGGGTGAACCGACGCTATCGCATCAATCCGCCAAGCAAGCCGCGTGCGAACCGGCCCAGCCCCGGAAAGCCTATGGCTTTGCCAAGCTCGGTGCCGACCGAGCCGGCGGCCGCGCTGGCGGCGCTTTTGGTTGGCGAGGCACGGCTGGTCCGGCCAGACATCTGCCGCCCGATCATGCCGCCCGCCGATGAGGCCGCAGCACCCATCGCTGCCTTGCCTGCCTTTTCCCAGATCGAGCTGGTACGCCGCGGGGCCTTGCGCACCTCTTCGACGCCTTTTTTATCGACGGCTTCGGCGGTTGCGGCGGCGTCCTGCGCCTTTTTGGCGAGCACCTCCTCGCACGATTCCCGGTCGACTTCACGGTCATATTTTTCGCCAAAGGGCGATATCGAACGGATGATCGCGCGTTCCTTCGGTGTCAGCGGCCCGGCGCGTGAGCGCGGGGGTTTGACCAGCGTGCGCTGCACGATCGACGGCGCGCCGTCTTCCATCAGCGTTGACACCAGCGCCTCGCCCACCTTCAATTCGGTGATTGCCGTCTCGACATCGAGATCTGGATTTTCGCGGAACGTATCGGCGGCGGCGCGAACCGCCCGTTTGTCGCGCGGCGTGAAGGCGCGCAGTGCGTGTTGTATGCGGTTGCCAAGCTGTCCCGCCAACGCTTCGGGAATGTCGACCGGGTTCTGCGTGACGAAGTACACACCGACGCCCTTGGAACGGATCAGCCGCACCACCTGTTCGACCTTGTCGAGCAGCACTTTGGGCGCATCATCGAACAGCAGATGTGCCTCGTCGAAGAAGAAGACCAGCTTCGGTTTGTCCGGATCGCCGATCTCAGGCAGCGCCTCGAACAGATCGGACAGCAACCAGAGCAGGAAGGTGGCGTAAAGCCGCGGGCTTTGCATCAGCTTGTCGGCAGACAGGATATTGACCTGACCGCGGCCGTCGGCATCCACCTGGATCAGATCGGCGATCTCCATCGCCGGTTCGCCAAAGAAGCGCGCGCCGCCCTGCGCATCGAGCTGCAGCAGTGCGCGCTGGATCGCGCCGACGCTGGCCGCCGAGACATTGCCGTAACGTTTGGACAGATCGGCCTTGTTCTCGCTCGCCCAGAGAAGGAGCGATTGCAAATCGGCCAGGTTGAGCAGCAACAGCCCCTCATCATCGGCGGCGCGGAAGGCGATCTCCAGCACGCCGGCCTGGGTATCGTTCAATTGCAGCAGGCGGCCGAGCAGCAGCGGTCCCATCTCGGAAATGGTGGTGCGCACGGGATGGCCCTGTTCGCCGAACAAGTCCCAGAACACCACCGGATTGTCGGCGTAGCCGTAATCCTCGTAGCCGATCTCGGCGGCGCGCTTCATAAAGGCTTCGTGCAGCTTGCCGTTCGGTGACCCGGCCATGGCCATGCCGGCAATATCGCCCTTCACGTCGGCCAGGAATACGGGGACGCCCTGTCGCGAAAAGCTTTCGGCCAGGCTCTGCAACGTGATCGTCTTGCCGGTGCCGGTCGCGCCTGCGATCAGCCCGTGGCGGTTGGAGCGCTTGAGATTAAGCCATTGCGGCTCCCCGCCACCTCGCTGCACGCTTTGCCCGATGAAGATTGCTTCAGCGCTGTCTTTGGCCATCATCTCGCTCCTGTCAGGATAGGCTTATCGGTGGCAGAAGGCGGCGGATATGAAAAGACCCCGGAAGCGGCGGCGCGTCCGGGGTCTCATTCACGATGCCGATCGGACGGTCACTCGCTCTTGATGCGTACCGGCACGAACACCGGCTGCCCGCCCACGGGCTGAACCTGCAACAGGACGGCTTCCTTGCCGGATCGCTGTGCTGCACCGATCGCGTCTTCAAATGCGGTCACTGCGGCGACGCCGCGTCCATCAACCCTGAGAATCACGGCGCCGCGTTCGATGCCCTTACGGGCTGCATCGCTGTTGGGATCGACGCCAGTCACCACCACGCCCTGCACATCGGCGCCGAGGCGCAGCTGGCGGCGGATATTGGGCGACAATTCCATCGTGGCGATGCCCAGATCGGTCTGCACAGCCTTTTGCGCCATGCTATCGTCCTGCACCGCAAATTCTTCGCCATTGCCGCTCAGGCTTGCCAGCTCGTCGTTTGACGGACGCTGGCTGATCGTTACGTTCAACCGCTTGCGCTTGCCGTCGCGCACGACGTCCACCGGCACACTGTTGCCGACGGGAATGTTGGCGACGATGTAGGCGAGTGTATTGTCCCGGGTGACTTGCTTGCCATCAATTGCGACGATGACGTCCCCAGCTTCCACGCCGCCGTTGGCCGCCGACGCGCCCGGTACCACATTCTGGACGAATGCTCCGTTGTTCTTGTCCTGTATGCCGACAATCGACGCCGCCAGGTCCTCGGTTAGCGGCTGGAACTGGATGCCCAGATAGCCATGCTCAACCTTCTTGCCGCTCTTCAGGGCGTTGATAATCGGGGCGGCGACTTCGGACGGGGTTGCGAAACCCAGACCTACGCTGCCGCCGGTGGGCGACAGGATGGCGCGGTTGATGCCAATGACTTCGCCGTTCAGGTTGAACAACGGTCCGCCGCTGTTGCCCTGGTTGATTGAAGCATCCGTCTGGATGAACCGGTCGTAAGCGCCGCCGGTGTCGACGCCCTGCTGGCCGACGTTGCGGTACAAGGCGGACACAATCCCGCTTGTGACCGTACCGCCAAGGCCGAGCGGGTTGCCAATTGCCAGCACCCAGTCGCCCACGCGCGCGGCGGTGGAATCGCCCAGCTTGACGAAAGGCAGCGGGCCCTTGGCATCAATCTTGAGCACCGCGATATCCGACTGTTCGTCCCGGCCCACCAGCGTGGCGGGATATTCGGTGCGATCGGGCATGATGACGGTGATGGATTCGACCGTGGCGTTTTCGTTGCCCGGCGCGACGACGTGATTGTTGGTGACGAGATAACCGTCCGCCGAGATCAGAAAGCCCGATCCCAGCGATTGCGCTTCCTGCGTGCGCGGCTGGGCCTGCTGCTGGCCGCTGCGCTGTCCGAAAAACTGGCCGAGAATACCCGCCATCGGGTTGCTTTCCACCTTGACGGTCTGCCTGGTTGAGATGTTGACCACGGCTGGCTGCAGCTGCTGGGCCAGATCGGCGAAGCTCATCGGCGCACCGCCCGGCGCCAACGCGCGCATCACATGATCCTCGTTCTGGGCGGTTTGGGCGGTGACGGGCGTTCCGTTCACCAGCGCAAGCGAGCTGCCCCCCAAAAGAAGCGCTGCGGTAAAGGCATAGGCATAGCGCACGGTGGTATGTCCTCTCAAAATAGAATCCTCGTGAAAAAGCGGTCGGACGCCCCCAATTGGCTTTTTGGGTCATGGACGTTCAACGCTGAATGGCGATTGAATATCCATGGCAGGCGAGAATGACCTTGCGCGCGGGGTTCAATTGCCGCCGCTGCGGAAATTGCGCAGATAATCATTGTCAGGAGAGATCACGATATTGGTGTTGCCCTTGCCCTGCTGGAAGGTGCGGGAATAGGATTCCATCGATCGATAGAAATCGTAGAAGGACGGGTCTTTTCCAAAGCTCTCGGCATAGGTGCGGGCAGCCTGCGCCTCGGCCTCGGCGCGGATGATCTGCGCCTGCTTTTCGCCCTCGGCGCGGATGGCCACGGCTTCCTGCTGGCGCGCGGTGCGCATCCGCTCATAGGCCGATTGCAGCGGCGTGCCCTCAGGCAGATCGGCCCGCTTGATGCGCACGTCGATCACCTGCGCACCATATTTGTTGGCCTCGATGTTGAGCGCGGTCTGGATGTTCTCCATCACCTGCCCGCGTTCGGGGCTGAGCAATGTGGCGAAGCTGCGCTTGCCCAGCTCGTTGCGCAAGCTGGAGCCCAGGATCGTGCGCAGCTGTTCGGCCAGCGCCTCCTCTCGCCGGATGGTGGTGTACATGCGCAAGGGGTCGGTGATGCGGAAGCGCGCATAGGCGTCGACCTGCAGGCGCAGCTGATCGGTCGACAGCACTTCCTGGCGGGCCATTTCGACGCGGCGGATACGCTTGTCGATAAACTGGATCTGCTCGATGAACGGCACCCGCGCGACCAGATTGCCGGGCGTGGAGCCGAAGTCCTTGTCTCCGTTGAACGGGTTCACGATGCGCTGGGGCGCGCCGTAACGGGTGATGATCGCCTGTTTTGTTTCCGGCACGATCGACACGGTCATCATCAAAATAATGAGCGCGGCGAGCGCGATAAGCGCGAGCGCGATGGGGCTGCGAACCCAGCTGCTATTCATGGTGTGGGGGCCTCCGCTGCGGCGGCGGGTTGCTCGGCGCGGCGCTTAAGTTCGGGCAAAGGCAGATAGGGCGTCACGTTGCTGCCCGTCTCGACGATGGTCTTGTCGACATCGCCCAGCACGCCTTCCATGGTTTCGTAATAAATGCGGCGGCGTGTCACTTCGGGGGCCAGCCGGTATTCGGCATAGACCTTGTCGAACCTGGCAGTATCGCCAAGCGCGCGTTCGATCACCCGCTGGGAGAAGGCGCGGCTGTTGTTGATCGCCGATTCGCGTTCCTGCTTGGCCGCGTTCACTTCCTTGAACGCCTCGTTCACCTCGGCCGGGGGATCGGACTGCAGGATGGCGATGCCGCGCACGGCGATGCCGGAGCGATAGCTGTCCAGGATCTGCTGCATGCGCTCGCGGACCTGCGTCTCGATATCGCCGCGCCCAGGGCCGATTGCGCTGATCAGCTCGAAATTTGCAACGGCGGCGCGCATAGCGCTTTCGCCCACTTCGGCGACCGTCTGCTCGGGATCCTCCAGCTGAAACAGATAACGCTGGGGATTGCGCACCGACCAGCGCACTTCATAGGCCATGTCGATAATATTCTGGTCGCTCGTCAGGATCAGGTTTTCCTGGCTCTGGCTGGTCGACCCGATCTTGGTGTTGCGGATGGCCTGTGTGTCGACCTTTTGCAGGCGTTCCAGCGGCGCGGGCAGCGTCAGCTGGATACCCGGCCCGACAGTGCGGTTGTAGGCACCCAGCCGGGTGACCACGCCCTGCTCTTCTGCCCCCAGGCTGTGGAAGCTGGTGAAGATGAGCCAGAGCGAGACGAGCAGCACGGTAGCCAGCAACCAGACCGACTTGTTGCCCGCGCCGCCCGGCATGTTGAACTTGCCGCGGTTGCGGAACATGTCTTCCAGCGACGGGCCACGCGGCTTGCGCGGACCGCCGGAACCTTCGGGCGGCGGCGTCCACGGATTGCGCGGGCCACCATCACCCCCGCCCTTGGAGCCTCCGCCACCTTTGGAGCCGCTTCCCCAGGGACCTTGATCGTTCATCATGTTGCCGGTGCCTGCCGCGGCGGGACCAGGCGCGCTCGAATAATCCTTCATGCCCCTTGGTATAGGGAGCGGCGCGCAAGAAAAACAGTGCCAAGCGCGAATACTGTGCCTATGCCGCTTGCCCATGGCCTCTACGCAGGAAATTGAACAGGTGCTGCAACGCGCCGGGAACGGCCGCGCCACGCTGGTGCGCTGGGACGACGCGGGCGCGATGGCGACGCTGGACGTCACCGGCCTGGACGTTGAGGAGCGCGCTCAGCTGGAGCGCGCCGTGCGCGAGACCGCGGCGCCATATCTGGGGCAGCGCACGCTGCGGCTGGCAATGACGGCATCGCGCAACAAGCCGCGGCTGATCGCGGTGGGCAGCGGCAAGGGCGGCGTGGGCAAATCCACGCTGGCCGCCAATCTGGCCGTGGCGATGGCGCGCCGGGGCCGGCCGGTTGGGCTGGTCGATGCCGATATCTACGGCCCGTCCGTTCCCACGCTGCTGGGCCGCGAAGGCGTCCGGCCGGAGGCGCAGGCCAGCAAGCTGGTGCCGGTGACGAGCGATCACGGCGTTCCGTTTCTTTCAATGGGTCAGCTGGTCGATGCCGGACAGGCGGTGGCCTGGCGCGGTCCGATGGCCGGCAAGGCGCTCGACCAGCTGATAGATGCGCAGTGGGGCGCGGCGACCGAGCTTGTGGTCGATTTGCCGCCGGGCACGGGCGATATCCAACTGTCGATGGTGCAGCGCCATAAGCCCGCCGCCGCCGTGATCGTGTCCACTCCGCAGGATCTTGCGTTGATCGACGCCGCGCGCGCCATCGCCTTTTTCGACAAGGCGGGCGTACCGGTGATCGGGCTGGTGGAGAATATGGCGGGCTATCTGTGTCCGCATTGCGGAGAGCTCAGCGATCCGTTCGGCCGCGGCGGCGCCGAGGCCGCGGCTGCAAAGCTCGATATGCCGTTCCTGGGGCGCATTCCGCTCGATATCGCGATTCGCACGGCCAGCGACGAGGGTGTGCCGCCGGCCGCAGGAGATAGTGTGCAAGGCCGGGCCTTTGCTGCCATAGCCGACAAGGTGATCGACTGGATGGATGGGAATGCAAACAATGCCGCTTGAACGGGATGAAGACATCAGGACGCTGCTCGAGAACACGCAGCGGATTGCAATGGTGGGCGCGTCGCCCAAGCCGGACCGCGCGAGCAACGGCGTGCTGAAATTCCTGCTGGATCAGGGCTATGACGTGATCCCGGTCAATCCAAGTCATGCCGGCAGTAGCATCCACGGCGCCGTTGTGGTCGCCGCGCTCGCGGATATCGAAGGGACGGTCGATCTCGTCGATATCTTCCGCAACAGCAACGATGCTGGCGAGAGCGTGGATGAGGCGATCGCAATTCGCGCCAAGGCGGTTTGGATGCAGCTGGGCGTGATCGATCATGCCGCCGCGGCCCGCGCCGAGGATGCCGGGCTCGGCGTGGTGATGGACCGCTGCCCGAAGATCGAAATTCCGCGTCTCGGTGTCCCAAGCCGCTGAACCGGGCAAGGGCCGCGGCTTCAGCCGCCGCTCGCTTCTGGTCGGCGGTCTGGCGGCCGGCGGCCTGGCGGTCGGCTGGACGGTCTGGCCGCGGCAATATCGCGCCGGCCTTGCCGCCGCGCCGAATGAACGTGTGTTCGATGCGTGGCTGAAGATCGCGCTGAACGGTCAGGTGACCGTCGCCGTGCCGCAGGCCGAACTGGGGCAGGGCGTCTATACGCAGTTGGCGCAGATCGTCGCCGGAGAACTTGGCGCGGACTGGCGCACCGTTGCGGTGCAGCCGGCGGGCATCAATCCTCTGTTTGCCAATGGTCTGCTGGCGCGCGAATGGGCACCCGCCCTGCTGCCGGCGGACGCTGTATTGCCCCAGGCCGACGCGGCCGACGATGCGCTGGCGGAACTGGCGACCCGCGGGGCGTTCATGGTGACGGCCGGATCAAGCTCGGTGCGCATGTTCGAATCGTCCGCGCGCATCGCCGGGGCAACGGCGCGCGCGTTGCTCTGCCAGGCCGCCGCCGCGCGCTGGAACGTGGCATGGGAATCCTGCCGCACCGAAAATGGTTTTGTCATCTTCGAGGATCAACGTTTGCCGTTCGGCGCGCTGGCCGACGCGGCCGCCGCGCGCGATCCGCCCGATCCGGTACCGCTGCTGCCGTCCGCCCGCAACGCCCTATCGAGCATGGACCTGCCGCGGCTGGACGTTCCATCGAAGCTGGACGGTAGCGCCACTTTTGCCGGCGACGTGCGGCTACCCGACATGGTCTACGCCGCCATTCGCCACGGCCCGATCGGCGATACCCGGCTGGTCCGGATCGACCGCGCCGGCGCCACCGGCGTTATCGGGCTGATCGACGTGATCAGCACGGACCGCTGGGTCGCGGCAACGGCCACCAACTGGTGGGCGGCCAACCGCGCGCTCGATCTGCTGGCCCCCACGTTCGAGACGACGGGCGCGCTGCCAGACGACGAGCGGATCGATACGGCCCTGTCCGAGGCGCTGCGCATGGGCAAGGGCTGGAATATCGCGGAACGCGGATCGGTGCTCGCCAGCTTTCGCAAATCGGCCGGAACCCGCGTGTTCGATGCGCAATATGCCGCCGCGCCCGCGCTGCACGCGGGGCTGGAAACGCGCAGCGCCGCCGCCTGGGTGCGCGCTGGCAAGGTGGAGGTCTGGACCGCCACGCAGGCGCCGGCCGCGGCGCGCGGCGCGGTGGCCGCCGCGCTGGGCATTGCTGCTGCCGACGTGACGCTTTATCCCATGATGGCGGGCGGCGCTTTCGGCCGCGGTCTCGATCCCGCCGTCGCCGTGGAGGCGGCCATGATCAGTGATCGCATGGGGCGGCCGGTGCAGCTGATCTGGTCGCGCGCGGAGGAATGCCTGCAGGATCATTACCGCGCGCCGGCCAAAGCTCGCATAATCGGCGCGATCGATCAGGCGGGGCAGCTGGCCGGATGGTCGGCGAAGATCGCTGTGCCCGCCACCGTGCGCGAACAGATGCGGCGGCTGGTGCGTGGCGATACCGCGGATACGGCTTGGCGCGCGGTGTCGGGCGACCGAGATCCGCTTGCCGTGGACGGCGCGCTGCCGCCCTACGCTATTCCGAATGTCGCCATTGACCATTATCCTGCCGACGTCGGTATACCCACCGGGCGCTGGCGCGGCAACGCCCATAGTTATACCGCCTTTTTCAACGAAAGTTTTGTCGACGAACTGGCGACGGGCGCGGGCATCGAACCGCTATCCTTTCGCATGCAGATGATCGCCGGCGAGCCGCGGTTGGCGCGCTGTCTCACCACGGTGGCGGCGATGGCGAACTGGACCGGCGGCGCGGGCGGCGAGGGTCAGGGGCTGGCCTGTCATGCGATGAACGGCAGCTGTATCGCAGTGGTTGCCAGCGCGCGGACCGGCAATCGCGGTGTTCGGGTCAGCCGGATCGCGGCGGTGGTGGACGCCGGGCGGTTGATCAATCCGGATATTGCGCGGCAGCAGGTGGAAGGCGGTATCCTGTGGGGGCTGGCTCAGGCGCTGGGCGCGGCCACCGGCTTCGAAGCGGGCCTGGCCACGGTGCGCCGCCTGCGCGACGCCAATCTGCCGGCGCTGGCTGACATGCCCGACATCCAGGTGGAATTCATTCGCAGCGAGGAGCCACCTGGCGGGCTGGGCGAAATTGGCGTACCCGCCGTCGCTCCGGCCATCGCCAATGCCCTGTTTTCCGCCGCGGGCGTTCGGCTAAGGCAGTTGCCGCTATTGTCCGATACCGCGTGATGGCGTTACCTCTCCCAATAGAAAGCGGACCTCCGTGAACTTGAAAGATCATCCCCCGATCCCCGATCCCCGCATAGGCGTGTTGCTGGTCAATCTTGGCACGCCCGACGCGGCCGAGCCCAAGGCGGTGAAGCGCTATCTGGGCGAGTTCCTGTCCGATCGCCGCGTGGTCGAACTGCCGCCATTGCTGTGGCAGCCCATTCTGCACGGGATTATTCTCAATACGCGGCCCCGGAAATCCGCCGAAGCCTATAAACAGGTGTGGATGGCCGAAGGATCGCCGCTAGCCCACTATACCAGGCGGCAGGCCGAATTGCTGGCCGGGCGACTGGGGGAACGCGTCGACGTGCGCTGGGCGATGCGCTACGGCAAGCCCGCCGTGGCCGATGTGCTGGCCAAGATGAAGACGGCAGGGTGCGAGCGGATCCTGATCGCCCCGCTCTATCCGCAATATTGCGGAGCGACGACGGCCACGGTGATGGATGAAGCCTATCGCGCCTTGTCAACGATGCGCTGGCAGCCCGCGCTGCGGTCGCTGCCGCCCTATTATGACGATCCGGCCTATATCGAGGCACTGAAAACCTCCATCGACAGCGGGCTGGAGGCGCTGGATTTCACGCCCGATGCGTTGATGCTGAGTTTTCACGGCATGCCGCAGCGCACGTTGGCGCTGGGCGATCCCTATCATTGCCATTGCCGCAAGACCGCACGATTGCTGGGCGAAGCAATGGGCCGCGATGTGCGCGTGGCATTTCAGTCCCGCTTCGGCCGCGCCAAATGGCTGGAACCGGCGACCGATACCGTCCTCGAGGCGATGCCGGACGAGGGCATCAAAAATATCGCCATGGCTGCGCCGGGCTTTTCGTCCGATTGTCTGGAAACGCTCGAAGAACTGGCAATCCGGGGCAAGGAACAGTTCCAGGGCGCCGGTGGAAACCGCTTCGCCTATCTGCCCTGCCTCAACGATACGCAGCCCGGCATGACCATGCTGGAGACACTGCTCGGCCGCGAACTGTCCGGCTGGACCGGCTGACCGCCGGGCGGCTTGTTCGAAACTATCCGGGGTCCTAAGCCATTCATCGAGGGAGAGGCCGAATCCATCGGTCCGCCAAGGAAGAGGAAGGTTTGAAGATTATGGCACGTATTGCAGTAGTTACCGGGGGCAGTCGCGGCATTGGCGAAGCGATCAGCTGCGCATTGAAGGAGCGCGGCATGACGGTGGTGGCGGTCTATGCCGGCAACGACGGCGCAGCGCAGGACTTTACCGGGCGCACCGGCATCGAAACGCGCAAATGGGATGTGGGCGATCACCAGGCGTGTATCGACGGCTGCGCGGAGATAGTCGCATCGATCGGGCCGATCGACGTGCTCGTCAACAACGCCGGCATCACGCGCGACGGCACCATGCACAAGATGAGCTTCGACGACTGGAACGAGGTGATGCGGGTCAATCTGGGCGGCTGCTTCAACATGGCCAAGGCTGTCTACCCCGGCATGCGGGACCGTAAATGGGGCCGCATCGTCAACATCGGCTCGATCAACGGGCAGGCCGGCCAATATGGCCAGGTCAATTACGCCGCAGCCAAATCGGGCATACACGGGTTCACCAAGGCGCTGGCCCAGGAAGGCGCGCGTGCCGGCGTGACCGTCAACGCTATTGCGCCGGGCTATATCGATACGGACATGGTGGCAGCGGTGCCCGAAGAGGTGCTGGAAAAGATCGTGGCGAAGATTCCCGTCGGCCGCCTCGGCCAGGCGGAGGAAATCGCGCGCGGCGTATGCTTTCTGTGCTCGGACGATGCCGGGTTCGTGACCGGATCGACCATGTCGATCAACGGCGGACAGCATATGTATTGACGTTCAAATCGTCCGGGACACGTCGTCCCGGGCGTATTTTTTCAGAACGTATTTTTGGCGCGCGCGCTTGGCCCGGCGGCGGCGCGGCACAGCAGGACGGATGATGATGGATCGATCGCACTATCATCCGCCGGTCAAGCGATCGGTGACCATCGCCGGCCATCAGAGCTCGATCAGTCTGGAGCCGCTGTTTTGGCACCATCTGCGCCGTGTGTCTGACGCACGGGGTGAGCCGATGAGCGCGGTGATCGCCCACATCGATGCCGAACGGCTGGAGGCGGACCGCCCGCCGGGCCTGGCCGGTGCCATCCGGCTTTGGTTGCTGGCCGATCTGTCCCAAAGCGAAGCAGCCGATGGAAATCACACCGATTCGGATGCAAAGCCGCATGCATCGGCGCGAGACTCACGTTAGAGCCTGGCAATGAATATTGATCTGCACGACATTATCGCCGATCGAAAGCTTGCGCTTCGTCATGTGCGCAAGGCTCTGCGTCTTTGCGATTCCTTGGGCGAAAGCCGGGCGGCCTGCTACCTTCAGTTCTGCGCCGACATTTTGGCATCGGGTGAGCCGGAAAGCGACCAGGAAGATCACGGCAGGGATTGCCTTTTCGTTCCAGAATAGTGCATTTTATGGGATCGCTCCGATCCCGCCCTGTATCAAACGGCGGGCGACGGGCGCCAAGGGATTGTGTTTCCGGATTGCAGGGTGGCTTTTGGCAATGAATGTGGCCGTCGATTTAACCGATAGCGAAAAGGCATGCCTGCGCGGCGTCGCGAAGGGTATGTCATCCAAGGAAATTGCCCGCGAAACCGGGCTCACCCCCAATACTGTCGATACCTATATCAAGTCCGCCAGGTCGCGGCTGGGCGCCACCAATCGCCGTGCCGCCGCCCGCGAATTTGCCCGCTCGGAGGTATCCCAAAATTTGAGATCACCGCCGCCAGCGGTTGCGCCACCGCAGAAAACCGCCGATTTGCTGGGATCGAGGCAGGAGGTAGTTAGAGACACCCCAGTCCGGTTATTTTCTGTGCCACCTCTCGGGGGGAGGGCCAACGAGCTCGATTGGGCTGAGCGCAATTATGCCGTCCTCAAGGTCGGTGCACTTAGCCTGAGCGTGATTGTGGCTTTGGTTTTGATAATGGCCGAGCTTCTCTGGATACTCTCCTGACCTCAACTTTTTGAGGTCTGGCCGCTCTGGCGGTCTATAGGAGATGCGCGATGTATAATTTCGATGCAAAATCCATTCCCGTTCTGTCGCACGACAGCCGTGCCGCGATCGCCGCGGCGGACGATGCGCTGCTTTGCAATGCTCAGATGTTTTCGACCATCATTCAGACCGCTCGAACGTCTGACCTTCCGATCAACGTGACCCAGGATCTGTACCGCTCGATGATCGACGGCGCCGCCAAGTTCCTCGACGGCCGCGAGCAGATCCAGCGTTCGCTCAAAGCCATGCACAACATCGTCCGCAACAGCGATCACGCGGAAAAGATGGAAGGTTGCCCAGACGGCAATCCGAGATTCGCACAGCTGGACAACCGCCCATCTGCCGTGAGCAAAGCGAAGATCGCTGTTTAACATCGGATTTCAGGTCCGCAGCACTATGTTCGCAGGGGTTGCATGATGCTTACCGCAGTGCTTTTTTGGGCCCTTGCGATCACCTGCTGCGGCTACGGGGCAATATACGGCGGCCGATCCGGGCGGCAAGTCGCGGTGGTCTATCTTCTGGCCATCACGGCCACCATTCCGGCCAATCGCATGCAAGTCGATTGGATGCATACCCACTGGCCGGTATTCTTGGTCGATTTGGGTCTGGGCATCGCGCTGTACGTTATCGCTATGCGCAGCCAGCGGTATTGGCCGCTGTGGATCATGGGATTTCACCTGATTACGATCACGTCGCATCTCAGCGCGGCAGTATCGCCCAGCATGGCGTCCAAATTCTACTTCGGGCTGGCGACCTTCTGGTCAATCCCGAAACTGCTGACGATCGTCATCGGCGTCACTCTGGATCGGAAAGGAGGAATTACGGATCATGGCCTCGATTATCCACGCAATAGTCCCAGCCCGGGCTGACGCCGCGCGCGAGATCGCCGCGCTGTCCGCGTCGATCATGCTGGAGGTGGAGCGGCTGCGCGAGCAGCTGGCCCATTTGCGCTCGGGCCTGCCGCTGTCTCCGGACGGGCTGCCCACGCTCGCGCGCCCCAGGCGGCCGCACACGGTCCGCCGCAGCGATGCTGCCTTCGTGGCCGCTTATCTGCGTACGCGCGATTGCCGTGGTAGCTGTTTTCCCGATGGGCTGTTCGCCGATCCCGCCTGGGACATGCTGCTGGCCATCTTTATCGCGGCGGCGGAGCAGGAATGCCTGACCGTGTCGCAGGCTTGCCAGGCGTCGCGGGTTCCCATTTCGACGGCGATCCGCTGGATCGATCTCCTGGAAGCCAAGCAGCTGGTCCGGCGCGAACCCGATCCCAAGGACGGACGGCGGATCAAGCTGGCGGTCCAGCCGGTTGCGATCGCCAGTATCAACGCGTGGCTGGACCATGTCCGGCCGCTCGACGGCAGCGATGCAGGCTGCGCGGTAGGGGCCGCATGACCCTCGGTACCGACCACCGAGGCTTTATGCTCGCCAGCTGCAGGGGCGTGAGCATCGCCCCATGACTCAAGCCAGGCAGGCGGAGCGGCCGGGCGCATGCGTGCCTGTGGTGACGCGCGATTCCGGTGACGGTTCGCCGCGCGACCACAACGCTGTCGACCGCGGCGATGCGGCCATGGCTGCCTCTTTTTTGCGCGCCCGCCGATACCGCGATACCTGTTTTCCCGACGGCCTGTTTTCAGACCCGGCCTGGGACATGCTGCTGGGGCTGTTCGCCGCGGCTGGCGAGGGCAAGACGATGAGTGTGACCGAAGCGTGCCTGCTGTCGACCGCGCCTGTGTCCACCGCGATCCGATGGATCGACATCATCGAGCGCAAGGGCCTGGTCAGCCGGTTTCCGGACACCCAGGATCGCCGCCGCATCCGCCTGCGGCTGGAGCGGCCCGCCGTCGCGAATGTGAACCGCTGGCTGGACCACATTCTGCCGGTAACCGCGCAACGGTCGTGATGCAGAATGCGCTCATTCGCTGGACCGGTAATTCTGTTCCGGCGCCGCCACTAATGCAGTCAGCGCCCAGTCTCAGCTAGAGCCCCGGCGCAGCTAGAGCCCCGGCGCAGCTAGAGCCCCGTCGCAGCTAGAGCCCCGTCATCAGTCGCCGCCGACGCGTTCGATATCGGCGCCGACAGCCTCGAGCTTCTCCTCCAGCCGCTCATAGCCGCGGTCAAGGTGGTAGACGCGGTTGAGTTCGGTCTGGCCGTGGGCCGCAAGGCCGGCAATCACCAGGCTCATCGAAGCGCGCAGGTCGGTTGCCATCACCGGCGCGCCGGTTAGCTGCGCGACGCCCCGAACGACGGCCGTGTGCCCGTCCACGTCGATATGCGCGCCCATCCGGTTGAGTTCGGGCACGTGCATGTAGCGGTTCTCGAAAATGGTTTCGGTCAACACGCTGTTGCCGTCGGCCAGGCACAGGAGCGCCATCAGCTGCGCCTGCATGTCTGTGGCCAGGCCCGGATAGGGCGCGGTGTTGAGCTTGACGGGCTTGAGCTTGCCGTTGGCCGAGACCCTGATGCCCTTTCTATGCGGTTCGATGTGCAGGCCCATTTCGGTAAGTGCGATGAGCGTGGCGTCCATTTCGTCCGCACGCGCGCCGATCAGATCGACTTCGCCGCCGGTGATGGCTGCGGCGCAGGCATAGCTGCCGGCCTCGATCCGGTCGGGCATCACTTCATAGGTTGCCCCGTGCATGCGCGGCACGCCGTGGATGGAGATGTCGGACGTGCCGATGCCTTCGATATCCGCGCCCATCGCCACCAGCAGCTTGCACAGATCGACGATCTCGGGCTCGCGCGCGGCGTTGCGCAGGATAGTGGTCCCGGTGGCGAGCGAGGCCGCCATGAGGGCGTTTTCGGTGGCGCCAACCGATACCACCGGGAAGCTGTACTCGCCGCCCGGCAGTCCGCCTTCGGGCGCGCTGGCGCGAACATAGCCGGCCGCGATCTCGATCTCGGCGCCCATCGCCTCTAGCACTTTGAGATGCAGATCGATCGGCCGGTTGCCGATCGCGCAGCCGCCGGGCAGCGATACGGTCGCCTCGCCGGAGCGCGCCAGCAGCGGGCCGAGCACCAGGATCGAGGCGCGCATTTTGCGCACGATATCGTAAGGCGCGACGGTGGAGGTGATCCGCGTCGCCTGCAGCGTCATCACGCGGCCGAAATCTTCCGGTCGCGATCCGGCGATGGCAGTGGAAACACCGAACTGGTTCATCAGATGCTGGAAGCTGTCGATGTCCGCCAGTCGCGGCAGGTTGCGCAGCGTCATTGGCTCATCGGTCAAAAGCGCGCAGGGGATCAGCGTCAGCGCGCTGTTCTTGGCACCGGAGATCGGAATGCGGCCCGACAAACGATTGCCGCCGCGAATGAGAATTCTGTCCATCGAAAGGTGATAGCGATTGCGCGCGCGGTGGCAAGGTGGGGCGATGCGAGCGCCTCCACTATCCACCATGTCCGTGGTTCAGGACCGACGGGCTTGGTGCTGCGCGCTACTTGTTCACGCCTTTTCGAGCGTGCACTGCAGCGGGTGCTGGTTCTGTCTGGCGAAATCCATCACCTGGTTCACCTTGGTTTCGGCCACTTCGTAGCTGAAGACGCCGCAGATACCGACGCCGCGCTGGTGTACGTGGAGCATGACGCGGGTCGCCTCGTCAGTGTCCATGGTGAAAAAGCGTTTCAGACAATGCACCACGAATTCCATCGGCGTGTAGTCGTCGTTGAGCATCAGCACCTTGTACTGGCTCGGCTGCTTGGTCTTGGGCCGTGTGCGCGTGGCGATGCCGACCGAGGGGCCGCCCGGTTCCTTCTCGTCATCCTTGACCATGAGCGGCGGGAAATGGCGGGTGAGGGGGGTGAGGGGGTGATTCATATCGCTTCAAAATATGGCATGCCGGGGGGCTGGGGCAAGCCCTGCCGTCACGCGCGCGGCCCTTTTCCCAGCTTCACGACACGAAAAGGGCCGCCCCCATCGCCGGGAGCGGCCCTTTTTCTCAGTCGCTATGAAACGCGTGGTTTCAGGCGTCGATTTTCATCTTCTCGCCGGCTTCGGCCATGCGGTTGCTGATTGGCTGGAACATGTCACCCATCAACTTGACCATCTTTTCGGTGTTCTTCGAAGCCTGCTCGACCATCACGTCGAAATTCTTGCGCGCCATTTCACCCTGCAGCTGAAACAGCTCGGTGGGTGACTTGATCGAAGAAAGATTCTTCATTGCGCTGGAAGACTCCTCAAAGCTCTTCTTGGCAAACTCCATGTTGTCGCGGCCCAGTTCCTGGAAAGCTTCGGCGCCGATCTTGCCAGCTTCGACGAACGCTTCCACGTTACCGCGGCCCAAATCGCCGGCCTGCGTCATCATCTGCGTGGTCTTCTGCGAAGCGGCCTTGGCGCGCTCGGACATGTCGCCCATCATCTTGCTGGTCTGGTCAGTCATTTTTTCGGTGGTATTGGCCATGATATCTTTTCCTTTTGCGATGCTCTGGGTGGCGGCTTTCTGCACGACCGGCGCCGGAGCGGTTTTTTTCACGTTATCCTCGGCCACCTTGGCAGCCTTGGCTTCTTCTGCTTTTTCCGGGACTTTGGGGGCCTCGGGCTTTTTCTCGGCGGCGGCAGGTGCCGCGGCGGGCTCCGCTGCAGCGGTCTGTTTCTTGGCAGGCTGGGTTTCAGCTTTTGGAGCCGGGGCCTTTTGGGCCTCGATCTTTTTTGCCTCGACCTGACCATCTTCAGCGCGCGTCTGGACCTTTGGGGATTCGGCCTTGGGAGCCTCGACCTTCTGGCTTGCCACGGTTTTGGCAGACGGTTTCGCCGTCCGTTTGGCCGCCGATGGCTTGGCCTTCCCGGTTGCAGACCCGCTTGCGCGCGTTTTCGATTTTGGTGCTGTCTTGCGAGCAGTCATCTTCAATCCGTTCCTTTTATGCTGCAATGCACAATAAGGGGGAGGCCGGAGTTTGTCAAGAACAATTGTGCAGTGCAATAAAGCTGGAGCGCCGCAGCCAGCGGGCGTTTCGGCTCATTGAGACGGTTTTTATGCTGCAGGTGCCGGGCTTATAGCGCTACCGTGTTTTCACGTAACTTCCCGGCGCATCCTCGATCGCCTTCAGCTTGCCCTTGCCCGGCCGCCGCGCGCCCTTGGCATCCACCTCGTCCGGCGCGCGCACCTTCAGCCATGCGATCCAGTCCGGCCACCAGCTTCCCTTGGTCTCGCTCGCGCCTTCAATGAACTGGTCGAGCGATGCAACACCGTCATCCTCGTTGGTCCAATATTGATATTTGCCCGCGGACGGCGGATTGACCACGCCTGCGATATGGCCCGATCCAGCCAGCACGAAGCGCTTCTCGCCAGCCAGATGGTCCATCAGCTTCCATACGCTGGCGATGGGCGCAATATGGTCTTCCTTACCCGCCTGGATGTAAGCCGGGGTCTCGATCTTGCCGAGATCGATCGGCGTGCCGTCGATGCAAATTCCTCCGGGCTGCGACAGCTTGTTCCCGCGGTACAGATCGTCGAGGTAGGAGCGGTGCCATTTGCTTGGCAGGTTGGTGGTGTCGCCGTTCCAGTGCAACATGTCGAATGCCGGGTAATCTTCGCCGAGCAGATAATTGGTGACGACATAGTTCCAGATCAGATCGCGCCCGCGCAGCATGTTGAAGGTGGCGGCCATGTAGCGCCCGTCAAGATATCCGGGTTCGCTGAGCTGCTCGACCAGCTCCATATGCTCGTCGCCGGTGAACAGCAGGAGATCACCTGCCTCCTCGAAATCCACCTGCGCGGTGAAGAAGGTGCCGCTGGCGACTTTTTCGGCTTCTCCCCGCTCGGCCAGCAATGCCAGGGTGGCGGCGAGCGTGGTGCCCGCGACGCAATAACCGATGGTATGCACAGCCTCCACGTCAAGCGCCTCCCGCACGCTGTCGATCGCGTCGATCTGCGCGGCGACATAATCATCCCACACCACATCGGCCATGCTGGCATCGGCGGATTTCCAGCTGACCATGAACAGGGTCACGCCCTGCTCGACCGCCCATTTCACGAAGCTCTTCTTCTCGTTGAGATCGAGGATGTAAAAACGGTTGATCCACGGCGGGAAGACGATCAGCGGGGTTTTCAACACCTTGTCGGTGCTCGGCGCATATTGGATCAGCTGGTAGAGCGGGGTCTCTTTCACCACCTTGCCCGGCGTGGTGGCTATGTTGACGCCAAGCTCGAACGCATCGGGATCGGTATGGGTGAGCTGACCTTTACGCAGGTCGGCCAGCATATGTTCGAGCCCCCTGAGCAGGCTTTGTCCGCGCGTTTCATAGGCGCGTTCGAGCACCTGCGGGTTGGTCATCGCGAAATTGGTCGGCGACACCGCGTCGAGCGCGCTAGACAGGTTGAATCGCAGCTTGCTTTTCACGTCGGGATCGAGACCGTCGATATCATCGGCCCAGGCAAGCATGCGTTCTGCGGTGAATTGATAGGCCTGCGCGATCGCGGCGAAGATCGGGTGGTTTTCCCAGCCCTCATGCTGGAAGCGCTTGTCGCGGTTCTCGGCCGGCCTGGTCCAGCCCTCCAGCCCGGCGGTCATCATCTTGCCCCAATAATCGAAGCTCGACATCATGATATCGGCCTGCTGGCGCATCGCGTTTGTTGGATCCTGCGGGCCGAGCCGATAGCTGGCCGGGCCGTCGGCTCCGTCCATCCAGCGGCGCATCATTGTCTCGGAGCGCTTGGCGAGCGACCCGTCGGCGATCTGTTCGGCGGCATATTCCGCAAGCAGCTGCTGCGCGCGCAGCGAAACGAAGCCCCATTGCTGCATCTGATCAAGCAGGTTCTGTGTGCCTTCGGCCAAATCCTGTCCGGCCTTCGTGAGGTCCGGGACGACGTCGTCCCGCGCGCTTTTTTTCGCCATGCTCATCCGCTCCTTTGCCGCAACCTTGTTTCTCGGGTCAGTATCCCCCCTAGCACGAAGTTGTGCATGACGCGCGTGGTTCCGCCCGATATGGCTGCCAAATTAAAGCTAGAGGTGTCATGAACGATCAATTCTACCGCATCCGCCGGCTGCCGCCCTATGTCTTCGCCGAGGTCAACGCGATGAAAGCCGCCGCGCGCGCTGCGGGCGAGGACATCATTGATTTAGGGATGGGCAATCCCGACGGCGCGCCCGCCCCGCATATCATCGCAAAACTGTGCGAAGTCGCCCGCGATCCCGGCGCGCATGGCTATAGCGCGTCCAAGGGCATCAAGGGGCTGCGTAAAGCACAGGCGGGCTATTATCAGCGCCGCTTCGGCGTCGATCTCGATCCGGACACCGAAGTCGTGGTCACGCTCGGCTCCAAGGAAGGGCTCGCCAATCTGGCGCAGGCGATCACCGCGCCGGGCGATGTCGTGCTCGC
>JBBSUT010000002.1:0-76743 GCA_038234155.1 Sphingomonadales bacterium
CACGCGCTACTGGACCGCCGAACATCACGGCATGGAGGGGATCGCCAGCGCCGCGACCAGCATAGTGCTGGCGCATGTCGCCGCCGCCACCAAAACCATCCGGGTTGGCGCAGGCGGTATCATGCTGCCCAATCATGCGCCCATCGTGATTGCAGAGCAATTCGGCACGCTGGATGCGCTGTTCCCAAATCGCATCGACCTGGGGCTCGGCCGCGCGCCAGGATCGGACCAGCGCGTCGCCGCAGCCATGCGGCGCACGCTGGAAAGTGACCCCAACGCCTTTCCGCGCGATGTGGTCGAGCTGCAAAGCTATTTTTCTGGCGACGGTAGGACCGGCATCCGCGCGACACCGGGCGCAGGCGCGAACGTGCCAATATATATTTTGGGCTCCAGCTTATATGGGGCGCAGCTGGCCGCGAGGCTTGGCCTGCCTTATGCCTTTGCCAGCCATTTCGCGCCCGCAGCGTTGGACGAGGCGCTGGCGATCTACCGCGATCGGTTCACACCATCGGATGCGCTGGCGGCACCTTATGCGATTTGTGCCTTCAACGTATTCGCTGCGGATGATGAGGAGGAGGCTGAACTGCTCGCCAGTTCGATGCAGCAGAGCTTCATTGCCCTGCGCACCGGAAATCCAGGGAAACTGCCGCCGCCAGTGCGCGGCTATCGCGGCAGCCTGCCTCCGCAGGCGCGGGCCATGCTGGACGGTGTGCTTTCCGCCACCGCCACTGGCACGGGCGATCAGGTGCGCGCAAAGATGCGCGCATTCTTGCAACGTACCCGGGCCGACGAGCTGATCCTGACCAGCTCAATTTTCGATCACGCCGCGCGCAAGAAATGCCTCTCGATCGCGGCCCACGCATTCGCACAAGATGGGATGGAGCTAGCCTGATCGGGGCTGCGGAGACCGCCGTACAGGACACATCGCAAGGGACAAAAAAGGGCCGCACATCGGCGGCCCTTTTTTCCGGCACCACCAGACGGATCAGTAAACCCGCTTCTTGGGCTCGATATAGTCGATCTCGTCGGTGAGGGTAAACTCGTGCACCGGGCGATAGTCCAGTTTGATCGAGTCGTTCACACCGCCAGTGGTTTTGCCGCCCCAGCCGTCGAACCAGCTGACGGTGTGTTTCATCCATTCGGGGTCGTTACGATCCGGGAAATCCTCGTGGCTATGCGCGCCGCGGCTCTCATGGCGATTGCCGGCACTGGTAATGGTGACCATCGCCTGCGCCATCAGATTATCGAGTTCCATTGTCTCGATCAAATCGGTATTCCAGATCAGCGACCGGTCCGTCACGTCGATATCCTGCATGCGGGCATTGACGGTCTGCATTTGGTCCAACCCCTCGGCCAGCGTTTCGGTGTCGCGGAAGACGGCGCAATGCTTCTGCATCGTTTTTTGCATGTCGAGCCGGATGGCAGCCGTAGGGGACCCGCCCTTGGCGTTGCGGAAATGGTCTAGCCGCGACAAAGCGAATTCTTCTGATCCCTTGGGCAGAGGGCGGTGTGCAGTGCCCAGCGCGATAGTGGCAGCCAATCGCTTGCCGATCGCGCGGCCGAATACCACGAGATCTATCAAGCTATTGGAACCCAGACGATTGGCGCCGTGCACTGACACGCAGCCCGCTTCTCCTGCGGCAAAGAGCCCGGGGACGATGGCGTCCGGATTGTCGGGCGTCGGATTAATAACCTCGCCATGATAGTTGGTCGGAATACCGCCCATATTATAATGAACGGTCGGCACCACGGGCAGCGGATTTTTGGTTAAGTCCACGCCTGCGAAAATCTTGCCGGTCTCGGTGATGCCGGGCAGCCGCTCAGCGAGAATGGCCGGATCAATATGATCGAGATGCAGGAAAATATGGTCGCCTTCCTTGCCCACGCCGCGGCCTTCGCGGATCTCCGCTGCCATCGCGCGCGACACCACATCGCGGCTGGCCAAATCCTTGGCGCTGGGGGCATAGCGCTCCATGAAGCGCTCCCCTTCTGAATTGGTGAGATAGCCGCCCTCGCCGCGCGCGCCCTCCGTGATGAGAACGCCTGCGCCGTAGATACCGGTGGGGTGGAACTGCACGAATTCCATGTCCTGCAGCGGCAGGCCGGCGCGCATCACCATTCCGCCGCCATCGCCGGTGCATGTGTGCGCACTTGTTGCGCTATGGAACACGCGGCCGCATCCCCCTGTCGCCAGCACGACCGAGTGGCTGCGGAAACGATGGATCGATCCATCCTCCAGGCAAAGCGCAATGACGCCGCGGCATTCCGGTCCAGCAGGACCATCTTCCATGATCAGGTCGATCGCGAAATATTCGATGAAAAAGTCCGCGTCGTATTTCAGGCTCTGCTGATAGAGCGCGTGCAGCATGGCGTGGCCCGTGCGGTCCGCCGCTGCGCATGTGCGCTGCACGGGCGGACCTGCCCCCATGTTTTGCATATGTCCGCCGAACGGGCGCTGATAGATTTTACCCTCGTCTGTGCGGCTGAACGGTACGCCGGCATGTTCCAGTTCATAAACCGCCGCCGGCGCTTCGCGCGCCAGATATTCGATCGCGTCCTGGTCACCCAGCCAGTCCGATCCCTTGACGGTGTCGTACATGTGCCAGGTCCAGTGATCCGGACCCATATTGCCCAGGCTCGCGGCGATGCCACCCTGCGCCGCAACGGTATGTGAGCGCGTAGGGAAGACTTTGCTGATGCACGCGGTGCGCAGGCCCGCTTCTGCGCTGCCCATGGTAGCGCGCAGGCCAGATCCGCCGGCACCGACGACGACGGCGTCATAGCTGTGATCGATAATCTGATAGGCTGGTTGGGTCGATCCGTTAATCGATGCCATTATGCAGCAGCTCCGGTAAAGGCGAGTTTCATAACGGCAAAACTGCCCAGGGCAGCCGCGCCGATCGCGTAGAAGTTAAGTAGGATCAACAACGGCAGTTTGCCACTCGCAGCGTGCACATAATCCTCAATAAACACCTGAAGACCCAACCGCAGGTGCCAGCAGGTGCTGACCAGAAGCAGGATCATCGGCACCGCTGCCAAAGGCGAAGACAGCCACCGGCTCACCGTAGCGTATTCCAGGTTCGGCAGGACAAGCAGCGATCCGATGAACCACAGCAGCAGCAGCAGATTTCCAACGGCGGTCAGCCGCTGGGCGATCCAATGATGCGCGCCCTCCTTGGCAGAGCCCAGCCCGCGAACGCGCCCAATTTCGGTTCCATTACCCATGGCTTAGCTCCCCAGTCCGCGCATCGCGATGAAGAGCACGAGCAACAGCGTCAAAATGATCGATCCGGCAAAGGTCAACAGCGCGGTCGTGCGATTGGTTTTCAATTCATAGCCCGCGCCCATATCGAGCACCAGGTGGCGCAGGCCCGACAGCATGTGCTGGAAGAAGGACCATGCCACCAGGATCGCGGCGAGCTTGAACAGGATCGTGGTCAACACCGCCAAACCGCCCGCACCGTCCGCATCGACGACCCAGGTCCGAAACGTAGCATAGCCGTCGTCGCCAGATGCAGCGGCGAGCAGCCACCACACCAGCACGGGAATGCCGACCAATGCCAGGATGCTGCCTGTGGCACGGTGGGCGATGGAGGCGGCCATGGCCGGACTCCACTTCCATATCTGCAGATGCGGAGAGAGCGGACGATCGGCTCCGGCCATAATGGGTCCTTCAAGGCGTGACGGTTGGTCTGGCCCGCCTTCTAACCGAACCGCGCGGCGATGCAACATGGCTGAGCCGCCCGCTATCGCTAACGGAGCGTTTACCATTGCACCGCTATGTCAGACCGCACAGCGCCGCGCCGTTTGCGTGGCACAAGCACAAGCCATACGCTTGGCAGAGCATAGGGACACATGATGATGACCGTAATCGGCGAATCCGAGGCGATGGCCGCGCTCGAGCGCAACATGGTGCAACGCGTGGAGCATCTGTCGCGAGACGCTGATCTGGTCGCCGTCAATGCCGACATATGGTCGGTCATCGGCGGGCATGCACGGGAAATCGCTGATGCCTTCTGGGCCGAATATGCGATCGACAACCCCGTCGTGGAGTCCTTTTCAGATGAGGTGCGCAGCTATCTCTACGATCGCTCGGTCGATCAGGTCCGAGCGAAGTACAGCCAGCCCTTCGGCCCCGCCTGGATCGAATATGTCAAAGCGAGCGCGGTCGAAGTGGTCCGCAAAAACGTGCCGCCATCACGTCTGTTCGCTGGCCTCGCGAGGGCCGACAGCCGCGTATTGGAACTGTTCCGAAAGGGATGCGGTGGCGATTTTGAAAGGTTCGCCGCGGCCGCCGGAAATATCAACCGCATGAACAGCCTCGTGCTTGAGTTCAGCATGAGCTTCATTCACCTGGCCACCGGCAGCCGTATCAGCGGCGCGCGCGCCCAGGATCTGACGCTGTTCCGCGAACAGATCGAGGGCGTGGTGCGTAAGATCAGCGAGCAGAGCAAGACTGTGATTGCGACCGCCAGCGACGCCAAAAGATCGGCCCACGGCATGCTCGGCAAATCATCCGAAGTCGCCGCGGCATCCGAACAGTCCGCCGTCGCCATGCGGGAAGCGGCCCAAACCGCGGCCGGCCTGATCCGAGCGATCGAGGAAGCGCGCGAGGAGGTGGAGCAGTCCGCGCAGGTCACCGCCCGGGCCGCCGCCAAATCGGACGAGGCCGTGTCCGTCAGCCAGGCGCTGTCGGAGCACACGCAATCGATCGAATCGATCCTGGGGCTCATCCGCGATATTGCTGGGCAGACCAATCTTCTCGCGCTCAACGCGACAATCGAAGCGGCGCGTGCGGGAGAGGCTGGCCGCGGTTTTGCCGTGGTGGCGCAGGAAGTCAAGAGCCTGGCCAACCAGACCGCCAAGGCCACCGACGAGATCGACAAGAAGATCGGTGCTATCCTCGCGGCGACCGGCCGCACGGTGGAAATGAACGAATCCATTCGCGACACGGTGGGCGAAGTGCAATCGAGCGCCGAGCGCATCCGCCAGGCGATGGATCTTCAGGCGCAGACCGTGACGATGATTACCAGCGCTGTCGACGAGACCGCGCTGGCCGCCGATTCGATGTCCGGCACCATCGCTTCGATCCGCCGCGACAGCGAGAACGTGACCGACGAGATCGACCGCGTTAGCAAAGCGTTTACCGAAATGGACGATCATCTCTCACGCCTGGACGATGCGGCAGAGGATTTTGTCCGGCGTTTCGCCCAAGGCTGACGCCCGGTTCCTGGACGGCGGCGGCGCATCCCTCTTCCGCTCCCCGCCCCGGCCCGCTACGAGCGGCGGCATGACCACGCGCAAACATATCCTCCTTACCGGCGCCAGCCGCGGTATCGGCAAGGCTATCCACCAGGCGCTCGACGCCGCTGGTGCCCGCACTGTCGGCCACGCCAGCAGCGCGCGCGACAATCTGATCGGCGCTGACCTTTCGCAGCCCGGTGCGGCGGCCGGGCTGTGGCACACGGCGCTCGATCGGATGGACGGGCGCATCGACGTGCTCGTTAACAACGCCGGAATATTCCAGGCCAATCCCCTCGACACCGATGACAGCGCCTGGCGCGATTCGTGGGAGGAGACCATGCGCATCAATCTCACCGCAGCGGCCGAGCTGTGCCGTTTTGCGGTGCGTCACTGGCAAGACAGGTGCGTCGGCAGCGAAAGCGTCGCCGGCGGCCGGATCGTCAACGTCGCCAGCCGCGCGGCCTATCGCGGCGACAGCCCGGCCCACTGGCATTATGCCGCGTCCAAAGCGGGCATGGTGGCGATGACCAAATCGATCGCGCGCGGCTATGGCGGTGAAGCTATCCTGGCCTTTGCCGTGTGCCCGGGCTTCACCATGACCGGAATGGCCGAAGACTATCTGGCCAGCCGCGGCGGCGATCAGCTGCTCAAAGACATTCCGCTCGGCCGCGTCGCGCAGCCGTCGGAGATAGCTGACATCGTACGCTTCTGCGCGCTCGATGCGCCGCCGTCGATGACCGGCGCAGTAATTGACGCCAACGGCGCCAGCTTCGTGCGCTAAACGATGCCCAGCTACAAACTTACCCTGCCGTGCACGCGCGCGGACGCCGATCGGCTGGAAAGCGACATTTCCGCCTTCGTCGATATGGAGCCGATGCCCGCGCTGGTCAGCCGGGAGCAGAGCGAGGACAGCGGCGCTTGGCTGGTCGAGGCCTATTTCGAGCAGCGGCCGGACGAAGCCACGGCCGACGCCCTGCGCGCGCTGATCCCCAGTGCGGCGGGCGCCGAGGCCGTGATCGAGCGGCTGGAGGATGAGGACTGGGTGACCGCCAGCCAATCCGGTCTTGATCCCTTCACCGTCGGCCGCTTCTACATTCGCCTGAGCGGCGAGCCAGCGCCCACCGATCCCGCGCTGATTGATCTCCAGGTCGACGCCAGCCGCGCTTTCGGCACCGGCCATCATCCGACCACTTATGGCTGTCTGTCGGCGCTCGACGCGCTGAGATCGACGGGGCATCGCTTTTCGCATATCGCCGACATTGGAACAGGTACCGGCCTGCTCGCTTTTGCCGCTAAGCGGCTGTGGTCCCGGGCGCGCATCATCGCGAGCGATATTGATCCCGTTGCAGTAGAGCTGGCCGCCAAGTTCGCGGCAATGAACGGCATTCCCACAGGCCGCCAGCCGGATGCGCTCACGCTGATCGCCGCTGGTGGCACCGATCATCCGCTAATCCGGCGGCGTGGCCCGTACGATCTGGTGCTGGCCAATATTCTGGCCGGACCGTTGATCGCGCTGGCCCCCGATCTGTCTGCGATACAGGCGGACGACGGCACGTTAATCTTGGCCGGTCTGATGCGCGCGCAAGCGGATCGCGTCGCCGCCGCCTATCGCCGCGAGGGCTATCGCCTGATCGTACAGCGGGAGCGTGAGAACTGGCCCACGCTGGTCCTGCGCAAACGCCGCCGCCACGGGCATCGACGCAAGCAGCGTCGCAGCCTGCCGGCACCTGTCGGAACCGGCGAGTGGTAAGCCGCGCCGCAAGTTGTCAGGCGTCTCGCCCGGTCTCCAGGTCTTTGGCCAACACGTAGGTCTGCGTACCGCGCGTCAGCACGCGGTCGCCCTCGATAAGCTGCGCGACCTCGATATCGGGCTTGTCCGCCAGCTTTTGATAGACCGGGGCGAAATCGGTCTGCTCAGTTATGTCGAGCAGCTCCTGAAAGCTGTCGATCACGATGTAATTCTGCTGATAGTCATCGATCCGGTACTTGGTCCGCATCACCCGCTCCAGATCGAAGCCGATACGATTGGGGCTGTCACTGTCCAGCGCGAATTCGCTCTCGCCGTAGCTCGACACGATACCGGCCCCGTAGATACGCAGACCGTCCTTCTCCTGCACCAGCCCGAATTCCACCGTATACCAATAAAGCCGCGCCAGTTTCTCGAGCGCGCCGAGCTTGAGTGCGCGCTTCCCGCCGCGCCCGTAGGCCGCCATATAATCGCCAAACACCGAGTCTGCCAGCATCGGCACGTGGCCAAACACATCGTGGAAGATGTCGGGCTCCTGCAGATAATCTAGCTGATCAGGTCGCCGAATAAAATTACCCGACACGAAACGGCGATTGGCCAAATGATCGAAGAACACGTCGTCCGGCACCAGCCCCGGAACCGCCACCACCTGCCAGCCGGTGGCCGCCATCAGCCGCTCGTTGAGCTCGGCAAAATCGGGGATGCCGGGCTTGGACAGCTGCAGCACATCCAGACCTTTCAGGAATTCCTGCGATGCCCGGCCAGGCAGCATCGCACGCTGCCGCGCGAACAGCTTGTCCCAGGTGGCATGTTCCTCCGCGCTGTAGCCGTCCCACCCTTGTGGAATGGTCCAGTCGGGCGCGGCGCCCTCCGGCGGCGTACTGAAGACGTGACTTTCTGCGTTCATACGGCGATCATAGCATGATGCGGGCGGGTAACGGAAGAGAGCGGACACAAACCGCGATACGCGTAATGCGCGGCGCGCTGGCGTGGCTGCTTCTCATCGTCGGCCTGTATTTCGGCGCGGCGCTCATGGGCGCGATGATTGCGGCCAATCCCGGTTGGCACCAGCCAGAACAGGGCGTGGAAATCTGGGTGGAGACCAACGGCGTCCACACAGGGATCGTCATGCCGCTGGCCAATGCGGAGGCCGATTGGCGCGATCTGCTGCAACCTGCGGACATCCGCGACCCGCGTTATTACAGTACGCATGTGCTGATTGCCTGGGGCGAGGCGCGCTTCTACCGCCAGACCAGGACGTGGCGTGATCTGACCCCCGCCATCGCATGGAATGCGGCCACCGGATCGAACGATGTGCTGATGCATGTCGATCATCTCTATCATCCCGGACCGGAGCCCTATCGCCGACGCGTCGTTCTGACGGCGGACCAGTACCGGCGGCTGACCCGCGCCATTCGCGCGCAGTTCAGCCCAGGCGCCAACGGCCGCGCGGCGTCCAGCTACGGATATGGCCCTAACGACGCTTTCTATGCCGCGCACGGTCATTACAGCGCGTTCAACACCTGCAACAGCTGGACCGGCCGGATGTTGCGCGAATCGGGCGTAACCGTGGGGGCATGGACCCCGATGGCAGGCGGCGTGATGCGCTGGTTTCCCGCTGCATCCGCCATTCATTAAGCATTCACGCCCCGGAACCGTATGCAATCACCACGGAATGGAGGGACGTAGCGGTGTATCGGTGGGAATATTTTGGCGTGTCCGCTCTGCTGCTTGCCTCGACGGCTGCGACGGCGATGGACGCGCAGACCTTCTATACGCGCGCTCAGGCACTGCAAAAAAAAGGGCCGCTGGCGATGTTTTCCAGAGATCTCAAACCGTTGATGAATGAGATGAAGGCGGCAGGTGTCTCAGTGAAAGGAGAAAACGACGTTGCCAGGAAAAACGGCACGCCGCTCTATTGCCCTCCGGACACGGCGAAAGGAATGAGCCCGCAAGACGTGTTACAGGAATTCGGCCGGATTCCTGAGTCGCAGCGCAAGTCGATGTCCGTCCGTGACGCGTGGAAGTCCATCCTGATCCGCAAATTTCCCTGCTGACTGCCGCAAGGCGGCAGTGCTAGCCTGCCCTCGCAACGATCCGCGCCCACTCCGCCTCATCGACCATACGTACACCCAGTTCTTCCGCTTTTTTCAGCTTCGACCCCGCGCCCGGTCCGGCCACCAACAAATCGGTCTTGGCGCTGATCGAACCGGCCGCCTTGGCGCCCAGCCGTTCGGCCTGTGCCTTGGCTTCGTCGCGGCTCATCGTCTCCAGCTTGCCAGTAAACACAACCGTCTGGCCCGCGACTTCGCTCTGGATCGTTTCCACAACGAAAGGCTCGGGATTGACCGCGTCCATTAGGTTGTCCCACGCCGCCCGGTTGTGCTTTTCATGGAAGAAGTCAGCCAGCGCGAAGCCTACCGCTATACCGATCCCGTCGGTCTGTACTTCGAGGATGCGTTTGATCGCTTCGTCCATGCGCGTACGAAACTTGCCATCGCTTTCGCCGTCTAACCGGGGATGATTATAGCGGTAGCTTTGCACTTCTAGTGCCTTGCCGGGTAATTTTCCCAGTCTGCCGAGTCCCTTCATGAGATCGCGCGCGGTCACGTTGCCAACATGGCGGATGCCCAGGCCGAACAGCAGCCGCGCCGCATCAGGCCGTCGCTTCGCCTCGATCGCAGCCAGCAGATTGTCCACGGACTTGTCCTGCCAGCCCTCACGCTCCAATATTTCGGCGCGATGTTCGCGCAGCCGGAAAATGTCGGCAGGGCTGTGGATCAGGCCGACCTGCAGGAATTCTGCAATGCTCTTTTCGCCCAGCCCTTCGATATCCAGTGCGCCGCGCGACACGAAATGGATCAGTCGCTGGAAACGCTGCGCCGGGCAGACCAGTCCGCCGGTGCAGCGCACATCGACTTCGCCTTCCTCCGCGACCGCTTCCGATCCGCATTCGGGGCAGGTTTCCGGGAAATGGAATAGGCTACGCTTTTGCTCGCGCGTCAGATTTTCGACCACCTGCGGGATCACATCGCCCGCACGCTGAATGCGCACACGGTCACCCGGCCGCACGCCCAGCCGGGCGATTTCATCGCGGTTGTGCAGCGTGACGTTGGACACCACCACGCCGCCCACCGTCACCGGGGTCAGCCGTCCAACGGGCGTCAATTTGCCGGTGCGGCCAACCTGGATGTCGATCGCCTCCAGCGTGGTTTCCGCCTTCTCCGCCGGGAATTTGTGCGCGATGGCCCAACGCGGCGCCTTGGCGACGAAGCCCAACCGTTCTTGCCAGTCGAGCCTGTCTACCTTGTAGACCACGCCGTCGATATCATATGGCATGTCAGCACGTTGCGCTTCGATCTTGCGATAATGTTTCAACAGCGCGTCCAGCGTATCGAAACGCTTCAGATGCTCTGAAACCGGACACCCCCAGCCTGCGATGGCGCGCATCACGTCGCTCTGCGTTTCACCCGGCACGGCGTCATGGTCGCCCCAGCCATGCGCCAGAAACCGCAGCGGCCGCGCCTCGGTGACGCCCGCATCCTTCTGCCGCAGCGATCCGGCGGCAGCATTACGAGGATTGGCAAAGATTTTTTCGCCCGCCGCGTCCTGTGTCTCGTTCAGCGCGGCGAAGGCGGCCTTGGACATGTACACTTCGCCGCGCACCTCGAAGAGGCTGGGCGCGCTGTCCGGCAGCGTTCGCGGAATATCCGGAATCGTCAGTGCATTGGGCGTCACATCCTCACCCACCTGCCCGTCGCCGCGCGTCGCGGCGCGGACCAGCTTGCGGTCTTCGTAACGGATGGAAAGCGACAGTCCGTCGATCTTGTCTTCGGCGGTCAGACAGACCGGCTCATCCTCGGCCAGGCTCAGGAAGCGCCGCACACGCGCCAAAAATTCTGAAATGTCCTCGTCGGCAAAACCATTGTCGAGCGAATAGAGCCGCTGCTCGTGCCGCACCTTGGCCAGCGGCGACGAAGCCAGCGCCGCGCCGACCGTCACATTAGGGCTGTCCGCGCGCACGAGATGCGGAAATTTCTCCTCAATCGCATTGTTGCGCCTCACCAATGCATCATAGTCCGCGTCCGAAAGCGTTGGCGCATCCTCGGCGTGGTAGAGCTGGTTGTGCTTCGCGATTTCCTTCGCAAGCTTCATGAGTGCGTTGGCAGCATCGGCTTCGGTTTCAGGCAGAGGAGCTGCGTTAGTCACGATGCTCAATCCACGCACCTTTCCCACCAGAGGACTGTGATCGGACAGTGGGCGATTTTTGATCGCGCTCCATATTTCCAGATTCTTCAGAATTCGACGTCATCTCACACGCCCTCCAGCAGCCGATCCGCCTGCGCCCGTGCCTCGTCCGTCACCTCCGCGCCGGAAAGCATCCGCGCGATTTCCTGGCGGCGGGCGGCGGGATCGAGCCGGTGGACGCCGGTGCGGGTCACGGTGCCCGCTTCTCCGCCATGAGCGCTCGACTTGGCAATGAACAGATGATGCGTGCCCGTGGCGGCGACTTGCGGGCTGTGGGTGACAGCGAGCAGCTGGCGGCTGGACGCTAGGCGCGCGAGGCGTTCGCCGATAGCACTGGCCACCGCACCACCGACACCGCGGTCGATCTCGTCGAAAATGATCGTTTCCGCCCCGCCCTCTTCGGCCAGCGCGACCTTCAGCGCCAGAATGAAGCGCGACAGTTCTCCGCCTGAAGCAATCTTAGCCAGCGGCGCGAAGGGCGCGCCGGGATTGGTCGCGATCAGGAACTCCACCCGGTCCTTGCCGCGCGGTCCCCATTGTTCGGGGGGCAGCGGGTCAACTGACGTCCGGAAGCGTGCAGCGTCAAGTTTCAGCGGCGCAAGTTCGCCCGCCACGGCAGCGTCCAAACGTGCCCCTGCCTGCGTGCGCCAGGCGGTCAGCGCGTCGGCGGCATCGGCATAGGCAGAGGCCGCCTGTGCCTCCGCTGCTTCCAGTTTGGCGATCCCGGCCGCGCCGCCCTTTAGCGCATCCCGTCTTGCGCTCAGCCGCGCAAGAAGGTCCGCCAGCGCGTCCGGCGCGACCTGATGCTTGCGGGCGACAGCGCGCAATTCGAACAAACGCATCTCTACGGCGTCCAGCCGTGCCGGCTCGAACGCCAGCGCATCTACGGCACAATTCAGCTTTTCCTCGGCTTCGGTCGCCTCGATCAAGGCGCGGTCGAGCGCCTCAAGTGCCTGGCCGAGCAGTGCATGCCCCTCGGACACCCGGTCGAGCCGGCGTGCGGCGCTGCGCAATTGGGCTATCCCCCCGTCCGATCCTTCGAATACGGCACGGATCGCCTCCAGATCCTCGGCGATGCGCTCACCCGCCTGCATCGAAGCGCGCTCGTCGGCCAGGGCCTGTTCCTCGCCGGGTTCGGGCAACAGCGTTTCCAGCTCTCCCACCGCATGGTCGAGCCATTCGCGGTCCCGCTCTGCGGAGTCGCGTTCCTCCCGCGCGGTGTCGAGACAAATCTGCGCGGCGATCCAGGCCTTGTGCGCTGCGGCGACCGGAGCGGCATCGCTGCGCCCGTAGCCATCGAGCAATATCCGGTGACCGCGCGGATTGAGCAGACCGCGGTCGTCATGCTGACCATGAATCTCGACAAGGTGGCGGCCAACTTCTCGCAGAAAGGCGGCGCTGCATGGCTGATCGGCAAGATAAGCCCGGCTGCCGCCGTCAGCCTTGACGGTACGCCGGATGATGAGCGGCTCGCCCGGCTCATGGTCGATGTCGTTCTCGCCCAGCAAGCGTTCAAGCGGCGAACCGGGCGGCGGCGCGGCGAAGCTGGCGGTTACCCGCGCGCGCTCGGCCCCCTGCCGCACCAACCCGCTGTCGGCGCGCGCGCCCAGCGCCAAGCCCAGCGAATCGAGCAGAATGGACTTGCCCGCGCCGGTTTCTCCGGTGAGCACGCTGAGCCCGCCCTCGAATTCCAGATCAAGCGCCTCGATCAGAACGACATCGCGGATAGACAGCGCGGTTAGCATGGATAAGCCCTACCCGCTTGGGCAGACAAGGGGAATAGAGCGTGAACGCAGGCCGCGCGCGGGCGGCACCGCATCAGACGTAGCTTGGTGCCTTATCCTGCATAAGTTCATAGGCGCGCTCATACCATTTGCTGCCCGGATAATTATTGCCGAGAACGGCGGCGGCCTTTTTCGCCTCCTCCGGAATGCCGAGGGACAGATAGGATTCGACCAGCCGGTACAACGCCTCAGGCGCGTGCGTCGTCGTCTGATATTTGTCGACCACCTCGCGAAAGCGCAGCGTGGCGGCGAGCCACTGGTTGCGCCGTTCGTAGAACCGCCCGATTTCCATTTCCTTGCCGGCCAAGTGATCATTCACCAGATCGATCTTGAGCGCGGCATCGGAAGCGTAGCGCGTTTCTGGGTAGCGGCGCTGCACCTCGCCCAGCGCGGCCAGCGCCTGCTCGGTCACGCTCTGGTCCCGCCGCACGTCGGTGATCTGCTCATAATAGCTGATGCCGATCAGATAATAGGCGTAAGCCGCGTCCTTGTTGCCGGGGTGGATCGACAGGAAACGCTGTGATGCCTCGATCGCCTTGGTATAATCGCTCGCCTGATAATAGCTGAACGCACTCATCAGCTGCGCGCGCCGAGCCCAGGGCGAATAGGGATGCTGACGCTCCACCTCGTCGAACAAGGCAGCGGCGACCTTGTACTGGTTCTTGTCCAGCCGATCCTTGGCCGCGTTGTACAACGTCCCGACGTCGCGCGCGACATAGGCTGTATCGGCTGATTTGCTGCCACCAATGCCGAGCGTGGAACAGCCGGAAAGCAAGCCAATGGTGAGCGCGAGCGCGCCGGTGCGAAAGATCGTTCTGGTCATGTCCGGTTCCCTAGCCTGCCGAGCGGGCGAGGCCAAGCCGTAAGCGTGGCCGGCTGTACGCCCGATGAAGGCAGGGCCGCTCAGCGGTCCGGATCGCACGCCGCGTACTGAACAATTTTACCACGTCCCGTCAGCATTTGTTGAACCATGGTCCCCCACAATGAGCTCTGAAGCAAAAGGGGTGGAAACCAAACACGTGGGGACGTGACCAGGGAATAGACGTAATGCTCGACCTTTCGAATCGCGAACCGATATGCCTTGCCGAGGAACGCCGGCTAATCGCGCTTTACGCGCTGTACCGGATGGACGCGCCAGGCGATCCGCTGCTGCAGGCAATCGTGGTTCACGCCGCTGCGCTGTTCGACGCGCCGATCGGCTGCATCGCATTGGTGGACCGCAACCACCAGATGTTTATCGCGCGCCTGGGGATCGATATGATGCAGACCAACCGCAGCTGGTCCTTTTCCACCCATGCGATACAGAACGCAGGACCATATGAGATCGTCGATCCCGCCCGGCACGACATCTTTGCGGCCAATCCGCTGGTATTGGGTGCGCCCCATGTCCGCTATTACTGCGCCGCGCCGCTGCAACTGGCCAATGGGCGGCGCGTCGGCACACTGAGTGTGGTCGACGACCGGCAGCGGCCTGCCGCCACGCCGCAACAGCGCGCTGCGTTGTCCGTGCTGGCGGCAGAGGCGGTCGACCGGCTTACAACGCTGGCGGCCGAGGCGCGTCCCCGGGACACCGACGATAGGGACTGTATGGTCCAAGCACGCCGCCGCCAACCTGCGCATGCCCATCCGGGCTTCGCTTCGCTCTGCGGCAGCCTGATCGCGGCCTGACGCCGTTCTATATCGGCAACCCACACAGGCTGCGACCACGAACTGACTGTAAAAAAAGATCAAAAAAAGGGCGCCGGATCTACCGGCGCCCCGTTTTCTTTGCGTTCGCCAGCGACCGGATCAGTCGTTGGTGATGAAGTCGGGCAGACCGGCGACCTCGCCCTTCGCACCATCATCGCCGCCGCCGCCGTCACGACCGCCGCGCGGACCGCGCCCACGGCCACGCGGACCACCGCGACCACCGTCTCCGTCACCGCGTGGCTTGCGATCGCCGCGATCGCTGCGGCCTTCGCTACGGCCCTCGCGTGGCGGACGGCTGTCCTCCAGCTCTTCGCCGGTTTCCTGATCGACCACCCGCATCGACAGGCGCACCTTACCGCGCTGATCGATCTCGAGCACCTTGACCTTGACTTCCTGCCCTTCGGACAGGACGTCAGCGACCTTTTCCACGCGTTCGTTCTTGATCTCCGATACGTGGACCAGACCGTCCTTGCCGCCCATGAAGTTCACGAACGCGCCAAAATCGACGAGGTTGACGACTTTACCGTTGTAGACCTTCCCCACTTCGGCCTCTTCCACAATGCCTTCGATCCAGCGCTTGGCCGCTTCGATTTGGGCAACGTCGGAAGACGAGATCTTGATCACACCGTCATCGTCGATGTCGACCTTGGCGCCGGTTTCCGCGACGATCTCGCGGATGACCTTGCCGCCCGTGCCAATGATGTCACGGATCTTGGTCTTGTCGATCTGCATCGTCTCGATGCGGGGCGCGAAGTCCGACAGTTCCTGGCGGGTGCCGCCAAGCGCTTCGTTCATTTTGCCCAGAATGTGCGCGCGGCCTTCCTTGGCCTGCGCCAGCGCGGTCTTCATGATCTCCTCGGTGATCCCGGCGACCTTGATGTCCATCTGGAGCGAGGTGATGCCCTGCTCAGTACCGGCCACCTTGAAGTCCATATCGCCCAGATGATCCTCGTCACCCAGAATGTCCGACAGGACGGTAAAGTCATCGCCTTCCAGGATGAGGCCCATGGCGATGCCCGAAACCGGGCGCTTCAGCGGCACGCCCGCGTCCATCATCGCCAGCGAACCACCGCACACGGTCGCCATCGAGGACGAGCCGTTGCTCTCGGTGATGTCTGAAAGAACGCGGATGGTGTAGGGAAATTCGTCCATGTCGGGCAGCACGGGGCGCAGCGCGCGCCATGCCAGCTTGCCGTGCCCGGTTTCGCGGCGGCTGGTGAAGCCGAAGCGGCCCACTTCGCCGACCGAATAGGGTGGGAAATTATAATGCAGCATGAAGCGCTCATAGCTGAGGCCCTCCAGACCGTCGATCATCTGTTCGGCGTCCTTCGTGCCAAGCGTGGTGGTGCAGATGGCCTGCGTCTCGCCGCGCGTGAACAGCGCCGAACCATGGGCGCGGGGCAGGAAATGCACCATCGCCTCGATCGGCCGGATCTCGTTGGTCTTGCGGCCATCGATACGGCTGCCGTCCTTGAGGATGGCACCGCGCACGATATCAGCTTCCAACTTCTTGACCATCTTGCCGGCAGTCATCTGCTGCTGCCCATCGGCATCGGCATAGTGCGCCTTCGCTTTGTCACGCGCCATATTGAGCGCGTTCGATCGCTCGGACTTGTCGGTGAGCTTGTAGGCGGCGGCAATGTCCTTGCCGATCAGACCTTTCAGCTCTTTCTTGACCGCATCATTGCCGTCGGAGCTTTTGACTTCCCACGGCTCCTTTGCGGCCTTCTCGGCCAAATCGATGATCGCGTTGATCACTGGCTTGATGTGCTGATGCGCAAACATCACTGCACCAAGCATGATTTCTTCGTCCAGTTCCTTGGCTTCGGATTCCACCATCATCACGGCGTCGCCGGTAGCAGCAATGACCAAGTCGAGCTCGCCCTCTTCCTTGATGCTCGAGAGGCTGGGATTGAGCTGATATTCGCCGTTCTGATAACCAACGCGTGCGCCGCCGATCGGGCCCATGAAAGGCAGACCGGATATGGTCAGCGCCGCAGACGCCGCGATCAGCGCCAGGATATCAGGCTCAGTCTCGCCATCATAGCTAAGGACCTGGCAGATCACGTTGATTTCATTGTAGAAACCTTCCGGGAACAGCGGGCGCACCGGACGGTCGATGAGACGGCTCGTGAGCGTCTCCTTTTCCGTGGCGCGGCCTTCACGCTTGAAGAAGCCGCCCGGAATGCGTCCGGCGGCCGAGAACTTTTCCTGATAGTGGACGGTGAGCGGGAAAAAGTCCTGCCCATCGCGAACCGATTTGGCGGCGGTCACGGCGCACAACACAACGGTGTCGCCATAAGTGGCCAGCACGGCGCCGTCGGCCTGACGGGCGATGCGGCCGGTTTCCAGAGTGAGGGTCTTGCCGCCCCATTCCAGCTCTACTTTTTGCGTATCGAACATATGATTTCCTTCTGAACCCTTCCGCCAGATTGCGCGAAGGGGCCTCTTGTTTCCGCACGGGTCCGGCGCGGATCGGATATGGGCTACTATGCGCCCGGTGGGCCGTCCGCCTCATTGCGGAGAGCCCCGTTCATGTGAGTCTTGTAACGGGAACAAAGTCACAGGAACAAACAAAAAACGGCCCCGCTAGGCGGAGCCGTCTTTTAATTCTTACTTGCGCAGGCCGAGCTTCTTGATCAAATCAGCATAGCGCTGCTCGTCCTTCTTGCGGAGATAATCCAGCAAGGAGCGGCGCTTGTTGACCATGGCCAGCAATCCGCGGCGCGAATGATTGTCCTTGTGGTTATCCTTGAAGTGATCGGTGAGGTTGTTGATGCGATCAGTCAGGATCGCGACCTGCACTTCGGGAGAACCCGTATCGCCCTTCTGACGAGCGTTGTCGTTGATGACTTCCTGCTTGCGTTCTGCAGTGATCGACATAAATTCCGTTTCCTTCGAACATCATAAATTGAAACCACGGACGATGCGGAGGTCTCCGCTGGTAATTTCGACCAGCGCGACGGGGACGTTATCCTCGCTTCGCGCCAGTTTCATACCGTCGTCTGCGGCAATCCCGGATAGAAGACGGCCCTGTCGGACCGCATGTGCCTCTCCGGGCGTGAGGGAAAGAGCCGGGATGTCGTCCAGCCCTGCCTCGAGTGGCAAAAGTGCTTCCTCAAGCGCGGCCCCATGACCGAGATCGGCCAGCTTGTCCAGCGAAATCGCGGAATCCAGCGCGAAGGGCCCCGCGCGGAGCCTCCTCAACATGGTGACGTGACCGTAACAATCAAGGGCGCGCGCAATGTCGCGCGCCAAGCTGCGGATATAGGTGCCTTTGGAAACGTGAGCGGTAAGAGTGATGCTGTTTAGAACCTCCCCGGTCACGGGGAGGGGCACCGCTGCCAAGGGCGGGGGTGGAGGGGCACCATCCTCTCCGCACTTCGGAAGTTGAGGCGCCTGCCTCTCCGCCATTTTCTTCGCAAGCGGTTCCCCTTCCCATTCAGGAGAGGATTTTAGGGTCAAAGCATGCACCGTCACGCCGCGCATTTTCATCTCCACCGGTTCCCCGGCGCGCGCCAGATCATAGGCGCGCCGCCCGTCAATCTTGAGCGCGGAATATTTGGGTGGGATCTGCTCGATCGGGCCAATGAAGCGCGGCAGCGCCGCCTCGACCGCTGCCAGCGTAGGCCGCGCATCGCTACTCTCGGTCACCGCCCCCTCAGCGTCGAGCGTCTCGGTTTCCACCCCGAAGCCGATGGTGAATTCATAGATCTTGCTCGCGTCCAGCATGCGCCCGGCCAGCTTGGTTGCCTCGCCCAGCGCGATCGGCAGCACGCCGGTGGCCAGCGGATCGAGCGTGCCGCCATGGCCGACTTTGCATCTGGCATAGCCACCCGCGCGAAGGGCACGCTTCACCAAACTGACACCCAAGGTGGAGCCGACACCTAGCGGCTTGTCTAGAACCAGCCATCCATTCAGACGACCGCCGCCATCAGACACGCAGCTTCTCCATAAAATGGCGACGACACAAGGCGAGATAGCGTTCCTCGCCGCCGATCTCGGTTTGCGCGCCTTCATGCACCGTTTTTCCGGCGGCATCGACGCGCAGGTTCATCGTCGCCTTGCGCCCGCATTCGCACACTGCTTTCAGTTCAATAAGGGCGTCGGCGATGCCCAGCAGTGCGGCAGCGCCCGGAAACAGTTCGGCCTGAAAATCGGTGCGCAGACCGTAGCAGAGAACGGGGATGTCCTGCTCATCTGCCAGGCGCGCGCACTGGAACACCTGATCGCGCAACAGAAACTGCGCCTCGTCGATTAGCACGCATGCAATCGGCTCCGCCCCGTGCTGGTGCATTACCGCAGCGTACAGATCGGTGCCGCCATGAAATCGGTGCGCCTCGCTGCTCAATCCGATGCGGCTGCTGATCGCGCCGAAGCCAGGCCGATCGTCGATCGCCGTGGTCCACAACATCACCGCCATGCCGCGCTCGCGATAATTGAACGCAGTCTGCAAAAGCATGGACGATTTACCCGCGTTCATGCTGGCATAATAAAAATAGAGCTTGGCCATGGGCTGGTCCCCTAACCCGGTTCCGTGTGTTCGAGAAGGACTCGGTCAGTCCTGCGGGTTCTCGCCCTCGCCCAGGTCCTGCGCGACCTTGGGATTGCGCAGCAACGCGTCGATATGCGCGCCTTCATCAAAACTTTCGTCCGGGAGAAATTTCAGCTCAGCGGCATATTTCATGCGCACCCGCTTGGAAACCTCGCCCTTCAGATAGCCGGCATTGTCCTTAAGCGCGGCGCCAATTTCCTCTTCCTTCTGGCCAAGCAGAGGCTTGAAGAAGACGGTCGCATGACGAAGGTCCGGCGACATCCGGACCTCGGTGATCGAGATCGGCGAGCCAGCCAGCCGCGGATCGTGCACATCGTCCCGATGGAGAAGTTCGCTTAGGATATGGCGCATCTGCTCGCCGACCCGCAGCGTGCGAATCATGCGGCCTTCGGAGTTCGTATCGTTATATTTGGCCATGAACATCTCCTCCCTCCCGCAAGCGGAAAGGGAATGGATTACAGCGTACGTTCGCGTTCCTCGACCTCGAACACCTCAAGCGTATCGCCCGCCTTGATGTCGTTGGTATCCTCCAGCAGCACGCCGCATTCGAGACCGGCACGGACCTCTGCAACATCATCCTTGAACCGGCGCAACGAGGCAATGACGGTCTTCGAAACAATGACGTCCTGACGCGTAAGACGCGAAAGCAGGCCTTTCCTGAGGAAGCCGTCGGTAACCAGCAGACCCGCCGCCTTGTCGCGCTTGCCCGCCGGGAACACGTCCTTGACCTCGGCGCGGCCGACCACCGTCTCGATGATCTCCGGACCCAGCTCTCCGGCCATTTCCTTACGGATATCGTCGGTCAGATCGTAGATCACATCGAAATATTTAAACCGCACCTTTTCGCGTTCGGCAATCTGGCGGGCCTTGGCATTGGGACGCACGTGGAAGCCAATAATCGGCGCGCCGGACGCGGCCGCCAACGTAACATCGCTCTCGGTAATGCCGCCCACGCCCTGGTGCAGGATGCGCACTTTGATGTCGTCGGTCGATATCTTGTTGAGCGCCTGGGCAATCGCCTGGGCAGTGCCCTGCACATCGGCCTTGATCACCACCGGGAACTCGATCGCCGCGTCGGTGCCCATCGCGGAGAACATGTTCTCCACCGATGTCGGCGCCTGCGTGGTGCGCTGCTTGCGCGCCTGCTCCGAACGATAGAGAGCGACTTCACGGGCACGCTGCTCGTTCTCGACCACGGTCAACATGTCGCCCGCATTGGGCACGCCGGAAAGGCCCAGCACCTCGACCGGAACCGAAGGGCCCGCCGTCTTAACCTGCTTGCCCTTGTCATCGATCAGCGCGCGTACCTTGCCGCTTTCGCCCCCGACCACAAAGGTGTCGCCGCGCTTCAGCGTGCCGCGATGGACCAGCACCGTGGCAACGGCGCCGCGGCCCTTATCCAGCTTGGCCTCGATCACGATACCCTCGGCATCGCGGTCCGGCCGCGCCTTCAACTCCATAAGTTCGGCCTGCAGCGCCAGCTTCTCGAGCAGTTCGTCGAGCCCGGTTTTCTTCAGCGCAGACACTTCTACATCCTGCACGTCGCCGCCCATATCCTCGACAATCACCTCGTGTTCCAGCAGCCGCTCGCGAATTTTTTGCGGGTTGGCACCTTCCTTATCAACCTTGTTGATGGCAATGATCATTGGGACGTTCGCCGCCTTGGCGTGGTGGATCGCCTCGATCGTCTGCGGCATCAGCCCGTCGTCAGCCGCGACCACGAGGATCACGATATCGGTTACATTGGCGCCGCGCGCGCGCATGTCGGTGAACGCCTCGTGGCCCGGCGTGTCGAGGAAGGTAATCAGATCACCGTTCTTCGTCTTCACCTGATAGGCACCGATATGCTGCGTGATGCCGCCTGCCTCGCCCGAGGTAACGCTGGTGCCGCGTATCGCGTCCAGAAGACTGGTCTTGCCGTGATCGACATGGCCCATAACCGTAACGACCGGGGAGCGCGGCATCTGCGTTTCTTCGGGGTCGACGTCGGTTGCGGTGTCGATCTCGATATCCGAATCGGACACGCGCTTGATCTTGTGGCCAAATTCTTCGACCAGCAGTTCAGCGGTGTCCTGATCGATGGTCTCGTTGACCGTGGCCGGCATGTCCATGTTGAACAGCGCCTTGACCAGATCCGCGCCCTTTTCGGCCATGCGGTTGGCCAACTCCTGCACGGTGATGGCTTCGGGCACCACGACTTCGCGGCTTTGCTTGGGCTGCGCCGTGCGCTTTCGGCCCGTCATCTGGGCACGCTTTTCCTTTTCGCGCGCTCGCTTCAGCGCGGCGAGCGAACGGGCGCGGGCACCATCGTCCTCGTTAAGCGCGGTGGTGACCGACAGCTTGCCTGAGCGTCGGCGGTCATCCTGACCGGTCTTGACGCTCCGGACGGGCTTCTTTTCCTTCTCCGGCTTAATCGCGCGTTCGGGTCGTTCGACCGGGGTGAACCTGCGCGGCGGCGGCACTTCGCCGGTCGGTTGAGCGGCAGCGGGCTCTACGTCGGTGGCGATCATCTCCGACGCTTCGGGCTCGGCGGCCTGCGCGGTGTCGGCCGCCGGTTCGTCGGGCGCATTGGCCACGCGATCTTCGATAGCACGGTTTTCCTCGGCACGGCGACGCTCACCTTCGAGCGCCTTGGTCTTGGCCACCTCTTCGCGGCGGCGGCTGTCCTCGGCCTGGTTCAGGCGCGATTCCTCGGCCTCGCGCAGCAGCTTGGCCTGCATCTCCTGACGCGTCAGGTTGTCCATTGGCGCGCGGGTACGAGGCGCGGGCGCCGGCGGCGGAGCTTTCGCGACCGGCACCGGGCGCGGTGCGGGCGCAGGCGGCGGCGCAAGCGCCTCTTCCTTCGCCTTGTCGGCGGCCGCGACCTGACCGGGCTTGCCGACCAGCTTCTTGCGCTTGACCTCAACCTCGACCTTGTGGGTCCGGCCGTGGCTGAAGCGCTGCTCGACCTGCCCGGCGTCGACCGACCTCTTGAGCGTCAGCGGCTTGCGGGTCAGGGTCGGCTTGTCTTGTGTATCATCGCTCATCGAACAGCAGTCTTCCTAAGGTCGTCTTCATGTGTCGCAGCTTGACCGTCCCCGTCAGCGGGGGCGGCACCGTTACTGCATCCGGTGTAATTTAGCCAGCGGTGGAGATGGCGCAGCACGCGGGCGGCGGCCTTCTCCCCCAGAATCGCGGCATGTACCGCATTGTCACGTCCCAATGCCATAGATAGGGCCTCGCGGTCCACCGGCAAGACGAGGCCGACATCGCCGGAGCCCTCGCGCTCAGTTCCCACACGCAGCGCCTGATCCAGCTTGCGGCGTCCATCGGGACGGGAGTCAGACGCGTGGAGCAACAGCGAAACCCGCCCGGAGCGGGCGCGTTCGGCGATCTTCTCTGAGCCGGTCAGGAGGTTAGAGGCGCGCGATTCTAACCCCAGCCTGTCGAGCGTGGCTTGTTTGAGCTGCGCCTCGATCCACGCAGGGAGATTATCCGGCGCGGTTACACCGCCAGTCTTGAAGGCCCGCGCGAGCGCGCCTTTCAGCTTGCCCTTGTCCATCGCCGTCTGCAACTCGTCGCGCGAGACGCCGAGCCACGCGCCCCGGCCCGGGGCCTTGGCATTGACGTCAGGCGCCAGCTCCCCGTCAGGAGAGATGGCGAGCCGAATCAGCAAATGTTGCGGCGCGCGCTCCCCTGACAGAATGCAGCGCCGGATCGGGTCATGTTCAGTCCGCGTCGAACCGGACCCTTCGCCAGGCTCGGCCAGAACCGGGTCTACGGCCGCATCGACGGTGTCATTGGGAGGCTTCCGCATTGGCGGCCTCCTCATCTTCTGCAGGCGCGGCCTCGGCGGCCCCATCTTCGTTGGCGGTTTCGTCTTCGTCGTCGAACCAGTGCGCGCGGGCGGCCATGATGATTTCGTTGCCCTGCTCTTCGGACAGGCTGTACGATGCCAGCACACCTGGTTTCACCTCGACCCTGCGGCGATCGCTGTTGGAACGGCGCGGCTCCTGGCGCGGCTTGAAGATCAGCTCGTCGGTAGCAAGGTCGGCCAGATCGTCGAGCGTCTTGATGCCCGCCTTGCCCAGCGTCACCAGCATACCCTCGGTCAGGATCGGCAGCTCGGACAGCGCGTCCTCTACGCCCAGCTCGCGCCGTTCGTTGCGCGACGCTTCCTCGCGGCGCTCCAGCGCTTCCATCGCGCGGCTCTGCAGTTCCTCGGCTAGATCGTCGTCGAAGCCTTCGATCGAGCTGATCTCCTCGACCGCGACATAGGCGACCTCTTCCAGCTCGCTGAAACCTTCGGCCACCAGCAGCTGGGAGAGCGTCTCGTCGACGTCGAGTTCGGCCTGGAACAGCTCGGTCCTTTCCGCGAATTCCTTCTGTCGCTTCTCAGAGCTTTCCTCCTCGGTCATGATGTCAATGCCGTGACCCGTCAGCTGGCTGGCGAGCCGGACGTTCTGGCCCCGGCGGCCGATTGCCAGCGACAGCTGATCATCCGGCACCACCACCTCGATGCGGGTCTCTTCCTCGTCGATCACGACGCGGCTGACCGTGGCCGGCTGCAGTGCGTTGACCACGAACGTCGCGGTATCCTCGCTCCAGGGAATAATGTCGATCTTTTCGCCCTGCATTTCCTGCACGACGGCCTGCACGCGGCTGCCCTTCATGCCAACGCAGGCGCCGACAGGATCAATCGAACTGTCATAGCTGATCACGCCGATCTTGGCGCGGCTGCCCGGATCGCGGGCGGCGGCCTTGATCTCGATGATGCCGTCGTAAATTTCGGGCACTTCCTGCGCGAACAGCTTCTTCATGAAATCCGGATGCGCGCGGCTGAGCAGGATTTGCGGTCCGCGATTTTCGCGCTGGACCTTCAAAATCAGCGAACGGATGCGATCGCCGGTGCGCACCATTTCTCGCGGAATCTGCTGGTCGCGGCGAACCACGCCTTCGGCACGGCCCAGGTCAACCACGACATGGCCAAATTCGACCGACTTGACGACGCCAGTGATGATCTCGCCCGCGCGATCCTTGAATTCCTCGAACTGGCGCTCACGCTCGGCGTCGCGCACTTTCTGGAAAATCACCTGTTTGGCCGACTGCGCGTCGATGCGGCCAAGATCAACCGGCGGCAGCGGATCGACGATGAAATCGCCGACATCCGCGTCCTTCTGCAGCTTTTGGCCCTGCTTGAGATCAACCTGCTTGAAATGATCTTCGACCTCTTCGACCACCTCGACCACGCGCCACAGCTGCAAGTCACCGGTCTGCAGATCGAGCTTGGCGCGGATATCGTTCTCTGCGCCGTAGCGCGAGCGGGCGGCGCGTTGGATCGCCTCCTCGAGCGCTTCAACGACGATCGCCTTGTCGATCATCTTCTCCTGCGCCACCGAATTGGCGATCGCGAGCAGTTCTGCCTTGTTGGCGGAAATCGGGCTGGCCATGGTCTTTTCTCTACTTCTTTCTGTGCGTCTAAAATGCGTTTGAGGCGATCCGCCTAATTCTCGTCACTTTCGCCCGCGTCCTTAAGCTCGTCGTCAGTTTCGTCGTCGAGCTCATCCACCTCGTCCGCGCCTTCTGTATCGATCGGCGCGGTGGCGGCGATCAACCGGTCGGTCAGCATCAGCTTGGCCGAATGCAGCTGATCGGGATCGAACAAGAGCTTGCCGGACTTGCGGTCGTCTATTGCGATCATGCCGTCCTCGACGCCGATCAGGTCTCCGCGCAGCTGCTTGCGACCATCCACACCAACGGCCAGGTTTACCCGGGCCTCATGCCCCGCCCAGTCGGAGAAATCCTTGAGGCGTGTCAACGGCCGATCGATCCCGGGCGAACTGACCTCGAGCCGGTAGGCCCCATCGATCGGGTCCCTGCCGGCCTCCTCCATCTCGTCGAATCTGTTCGAAAGGCGGCGCGAAAGCTTGGTGCAATCGTCAATTCCCAGCTGGCGCGTGTCGGGCCGCTCGGCCATCACCTGCAAGGTACGCTCGTCTCCGCCCAGCCAAGCCACGCGTACCAGATCGAAGCCGAGCGCTTGGGCTTCGCTTGCGATGAGAGCGGTGAGGGCTTCGAGATCGGGCATGCGGCTCCTTGAATTTCCAGTCCCCGGCACGAACAAAGCCGGTCGTCGCCGCACCCTTTCGGAGGCGGCCCCGCAATCGTCTTCGCAATGTCGGGAACGGTGCAGCGTATAGATGCGGGCGCGGCCCGATGCAACCGCGAAAGCTCGGCCAACGTTGACAGACAAGCGAGCCCGTGGCCGAACGGGCCAATCACGACCTGAGGACCAATTATGAAATCCCTACTGACCGCCGCCGCCATGTCGCTGACCATTCCTCTGGCGCTGGCTGGCTGCAACGGATCGAGTGACAAGGCGATCGCCACCGACACGGCTAGCGACATGGCCGCGAACAACGGTGCCAGCGCCGATGCAGGCGCGTCCCTGCCCGTCAGCACCAAGCCGTTCCGCGAGACCGCCGTGGCCGGTTTCGACGAGCCCTGGGCAATGACCTTCCTGCCGGACGGCATGTTGTTGGTGACCGAGAAGAAGGGCAAGCTGAAAGTGGTCGATCCGCGCACCGGAAACATGGCTGACGTCGCAGGTACACCCAAGGTGGATTACGGCGGTCAGGGCGGGTTGGGCGATGTAGTGACGGGTCCGGGTTTCGCCGCGGACCGAGCGATCTACCTCAGCTGGATTGAGGCTGGTCAGGGCGATACCCGCGGCGCGGTGATCGGGCGCGGTACGCTGAATTGCGCGGAGCCCATGGCCTGCCGGATCGACGGCTTGAACGTCATCTGGCGGCAGGACCCCAAGGTGTCCGGGCGCGGCCATTTCTCGCATCGGATCGCCTTCTCGCTGGACGGCACCTATATGTTCGTCTCGTCTGGCGAGCGTCAGAAGGGCGATCCCGCGCAGGACCGGTCCAACAATCTCGGCGCGGTCCTGCGCCTGAAGCCCGATGGCAGCGTGCCGGCCGACAATCCCTTCGCTGATCGGGGAGGTCTGTCCGCGCAGGTCTGGTCCTATGGCCACCGCAATATCCTGGGGCTGGCGTTCGCGTCCAACGGCAATTTGTGGGCTGACGAGATGGGGCCCAAAGGCGGCGACGAAGTCAATCTGATCAAGCGCGGCGAAAATTACGGCTGGCCCAAAGCGTCCAACGGCAGCGATTACGACGGATCGGACATCCCCGATCACAGAAAGGGCGACGGCTTCCAGGAACCCAAGGCGTTCTGGAACCCGTCAATTTCGCCCGCGAGCCTGATCTACTACACCGGCAGTCTGTTTCCCGAATGGCAGGGCTCGCTGTTGCTCGGCGGCCTGTCCGGTCGGTCACTCATCCGACTCAACGTGCGCGATCAGAACGCGGTCAAGGCCGATCGGTGGGACATGGGCGCGCGCATCCGCGAGGTCGAGCAGGGCCCTGCTGGCGCGGTATGGCTGCTGGAGGACAGCGACAAGGGATCGGGTGGCCGCCTGATCAAGCTCACCCCAGCGCAAAAGGCTGGATCCTGACGCATGGCGACAACCGAGCTTGCAACCATCAGCTACTACCGGCGCGAGCTGGGCGCCAATATAGAACGCCTCATCGAAAATGCGCTCGACTGGAAACATTTGCCCTATCTCCACGACAGCAGTTTTGAGGCCATCCAGGTCATCAATGCTGACGCTACCGGATGGACAGCCGATGCTCGCCTTGCGGGCGGCATGAAAGTGTCGCTCGATCTGCGGCTCGATCGCGCGAACACTAGCTGGATTACGCGCACGGCGGCGGCAGGAAAGATCGTCAGCGAAATCGTTTCGATTGCGCATGCGCGCGATGCGCAGCGATGCCATGTCGAGGTAGAATTTCGGATGGCCGGCGTCACCAGGGACAGGTGCGCCGCCATGGAGAAATATTACCGCACCCTCTACGCAAAACTTTACGATGAAGACGAAGCGATGATGGTCGCTCGCGCCGAAGCGCTCAGATTGGGCAGCAGGGCGCGCCGTGAACGGCAAACGGTCACACTGGCAAGCGGCGGCGAGGCCCAGGTTCCCCTGCGCTGCCCACATTGGGGTTTGCCGCTCACAGCCGATCCGGATGACCACGATATCATAACCTGCCCATGGCACGGCTACCGGTTCGATGCGCGAACCGGCGCGTGCGTCAGAGGACAATCGTGCAGGTGGTAATCCAGCCGAACCGCTTTCGATCGCAGCATTCCTCGCGGCAGACACAGTGCTGGAGCGGGCGGCGGGAATCGAACCCGCACGATCAGCATGGGAAGCTGACAGGCTACCACTACATCACGCCCGCGCACTGCCCCATTAGCTTGGCACGTCAAGGCTGACAAGCCTTCCGGCCGGTGCGTGAGTATGGTTTCCTCTGCATTTCTCGAGCCGCCGAGCGGCGATCTTTGCCAAGCCGCAGACCGCGGCAGACGCAGGCGCCGCGCGGTTGCAAAGCTGGTGCCAGCCCCCTGTCAGCGGCAGGCGGACCAGCCGGTTGAACCCCGGTTCGCTTCATCCAGATGAAAATGATTGGCGTGCGCGGCGTTGTAATCGGGCGACAGAACGGTCGCGAACACATCACACGCCCCATCGCGCACCGCGCGCAGGAACGCGCGCTCATCTTTGGTCCCGTCATCCCAGTCCTGCAGCACGCGCACCGTCTTGCCATTCTCAAATGTGAAGCTGGCGATATCGATCGCGTTTCCCGTGGCATGTTCGGACCAGACTCCCTCTAATTTGCCGTACATCCGTCGACAGCTGTAGGAGCCATAATGTCCGATGTTCGCGACCGGCGACCCGAGATACCGGAGCGCGGCGGGCTGTACGATCTGCCATTCCCATAGTGCCAGACCGGCCACGACCGCACAGCTTGGCCCAACGGCGGCCGGGCTGTAGCTGATCGCGGTAGACCCGCCGGACTTGGGACTCAGCCCATCGTCCGCCAGGCACTGCCCTTGTCCGTGCGGCGGCCGGGCACTATAGACGACGCCCGCGCGGTCCAACAGCGCTCGACATTGCGGGAAATCCCTGCCGAGCGCGGCGATCTTGCGGCCGGTGAGCATCCCCACCGGTTGTGTCAGATCAAGCGCCGTCCACGGCAAATCCTGCGGCCGATCACGCAGCATGACATATGCGATCAGGCCCAGGCCGCCCAGGATTGCGATCCACAATGCACTGCGGACAATCGACTGAACGGTCCGCAGCAACGCTGCAAACTCAGCGAACGGCGGCCGTGGTGGTGCCCGAAAGATCGGACAGGAAACTGCGCACCCGCTCGGCATTCACGCCCAGATCGCTCTGCCCGACGCGGCTGACCGAACGCATATCGATGATCGAGCCCTCACCGCCCGCAGCCGGCCGCACGCGGAGCACGACATCGTCCTTGAAGCGAAAGGCGCTTACCGTATCGGTTGCCTCCAGCCGCCCGCTGGCGGGATCGAGCGCCGCCACGTCCCAGCCGCGGTCCTTGGCCAGACGATCGGCGGCGGCCACCACGGCGGCAACCGGGGTGTTCACACGCACCGAACGAATATCGGCATAGGCATTTTGATGCAGCAGCGCCCAGCGCTGCCGAGGGGACAGGCCCTGCATGTCGCTCTCGTTTGCCCCGGGGATCGCATCCCAATTGTCGGCACGCAGCTGCAATACGGCAAACTGCGGCGGATCAGCCAGATCCGTTGAGATGTCGTGGATCGCCGGGAGCGATTTGGCGATGCTCACCTGATAGCCGATATAGCCGACAAAGATCGCGGCGCTCAACGCGCCGACGATCAACCGCGGCATTTTTGTGCGCATGCCCTTGCGGCGGCGCCAAAAGAACACGCCCACGGCCAGCACCAGCGTGAATAAGCCCAGGAAAAAAGCGTATTTCAACCAGCTGAGGCCCACCGAATACGACCAGAACCCCCAGCCCGATCCGAACGAGGCGAGCAGGCCCCAGAGCCCAACGCCAGCACCCAGGATCAGCACCAGCAGACCGAACGGATCGCGCTTGATGAGCGTGGGCTTGTCCGTGGCGGTGCCGTGCTCCGCATCGCCCTGCGGCGGCACCGGATCGGTCTGAAGAGTGTCCATCGGCTGCATCCCCTGTTCGTTGTACATCCAAACGCGCGGCGCGCGATGGCGGTTGCAGCGGCTTGTCTGTCAGCAGCGGCGCATTGGCAAGCCGGATTGCGCACTCTATCTGCAAGCCTATGCCGTATGACGCCCCCGATCTCGCCAATATGAGCGCTGCTGATATCCTGACGCTGGCCGATGGGCGCGACTTGCCGCCCGTGCAGGACTGGCATCCCGATGCTGCTTGCGACAGTCTGATGCGGATCGACGCGGCCGGCCGCTGGTTTCATGACGGAGGCGCTATCCGGCGGCCGGCGATGGTCCGCGCATTTTCCCGGTTGCTCCGGCGCGAGGAAGATGGCCGCTACGCGCTCGTGCTGCCCCACGAGAAACAGTGGATCGCGGTTGAGGACGCACCGTTTCAGGCGGTTGAGATGCGCTTGGCAGGCACCGGCAAGGCGGCCGTACTCACGTTTAGGCTGAATACGGACGATCTGGTCGTCGCCGGGCCAGATCACAGACTGCGCGTGGGCGGGAGCGAGAACGATCCGCGCGTCTATCTACATGTGCGCAGCACGCTGGAGGCACGGATCGGGCGCGCGGTCTACTACGAGCTGGCCGATATCGCGCTGGCTGCGAACCGAGCGGAGAACGGGCCGGCTGGCGGGGCGGCGCCGGGCGTCTGGAGCGGCGGCTGCTTCTTTGCTCTGGGACCGCCCGCGTGATGCTGGCCGATCGCATTGCCCGGGCGCTGGCGACGGACGCCCTGCACGAGGATGAAGCGGCGTTCGGTGCCCCTGTCGGTGGTTACCGCGAGGCGGCGGTGCTGATCCCTATCACGCGGCGGAGCGACCCTGGCGTGATTCTGACACGGCGGCCAGACTGGCTGCGCAGCCATGCCGGACAGGTCGCCTTTCCGGGCGGCAAACTGGAACCGCAGGACCGGGGCGATCCGGTCACCGCCGCATTGCGGGAAACGCAGGAGGAGCTGGCTATCCCGCCTTCCGATGTTGAAGTGGTTGGCACCGCGATGCCCTATCTGTCGGGCAGCGGCTTTCGCATCGTGCCAGTAATTGGCCTGGTCCCGCCTGATCTTAATCTCACTCCCTGCCCCGATGAGGTGGCCGAATGGTTCGAGGTGCCGCTGGCCTGGCTGCTGGACCGTGCCAATGCGGAGCGCAAGACCGGTATGTGGCAGGGAGCGTCGCGCACTTATTACGACATGGATTGGCGCGGTCGCCGCATCTGGGGCGTCACTGCCGGGATCATCGCCAACCTGTCGCGCAGGCTGGCATGGGAAGCGTGATGCTGCCCGATGCCGACTGGCGGCATGATCCGGCTTTGCACGCTGTCGTCGCGGCGCTGAGCGATGGCGCTGATCGGCCCCGCATCGTTGGCGGCGCAGTACGCGACAGCCTGCTCGGCCGCGCGGTGGTCGATGTCGATCTGGCCACGTCGCTGGTGCCGGCAGAAGTCATCCGCCGGTTGCATGCGGCGGGGCTGAAGGCGGTGCCGACCGGGATCGTCCACGGCACTGTCACCGCGGTGGCGCAAGGGCGCGGGTTCGAAGTCACGACGCTACGCCGCGACGTATCGACCGATGGCCGCCGCGCGACCGTCGCCTTCTCTCATGACTGGCGCGAGGATGCGGCGCGGCGCGATTTCACGATCAACGCATTGTATGCCGACCTTGAAACCGGCGCGGTCACCGACTATTTCGGCGGTCTCGGCGATCTGGCCGCGCGGCGCCTGCGCTTCATCGGCGATCCGGCGGCGCGCATCGCCGAAGATCACTTGCGCATCCTGCGCTACTTCCGCTTCCTCGCGCGGTTCGGGCGCAGCGAGCTCGATGCTGAGGCCTACGCCGCATGCAAGGCGGCGGCGAACAGCCTCAAAGGGCTGTCGCGCGAGCGCATTGCCGACGAGCTTCTGAAGCTGCTGACACTGGCCGATCCGCGCTTCGCCGTGAACGCAATGCTGGACGGCGACATCTTCGCGCCGATCCTGCCCGAGGTGGTGAGCGAAGATCTGATGGGTCGGTTGATAACGCGCGAGCAGGCGCTCGGCGTGGCGCCCCTTGCGCTGCGCCGCTTGCTGGCGCTGCTGCCCGCCGAGACCGCGGTCGCCGCCGATGTCGGCGCGCGGCTCAAACTTTCGCGCAAACAGCGCGAGGCGTTGCAGGCGCGCATCCTGTGCAAGAAGATCCCTAAACCGCGCCATGCCGCTTATTTGCATGGGATGGACGCGGCCTGCGATGCGGTGCTGCTCTACGCGCATGACGGTGCGCTGGAGGCCGCCTTGTCCACACTAACGGGCTGGACCCCGCCGCGCTTCCCGCTCAAAGGCGGCGATCTGATCACGCGCGGGCTGGAGCCCGGCCCGGAGGTCGGCCGCAAGCTGCACGCGATCGAGGCGCGCTGGGTCGAGGAAGGCTTCCCGGACGCAGCCCGGCTCGACGCGTTGGTAGCCGAGCAGCTCTAGCCCCGCCTCAACCGAACCGGTTGTCTTTCGGGAACCCATTCGGCGGCAGACGTCCTGCAGCTCCTCTGGCCACGCGCCATGGCAGCAGATCGGTCTCGGTCCGCGTGCGTCCGGTTTCGCCGCCCATTGTCCAGCTGAGCCCGTCCTCCAGTTTGAACGTGATCGCGTCCGACAGGCCGCCATCCTTGTAGCGCTGCAGCATCACGCCCTGACCGCGCGTCATTTCCGGCATATCGGCCAGCGCAAACACCACCAGCTTGCGGTTATCACCCACCGCCGCGACATGGTCATCCGAAACGTCGACCTCGCGAACCACTTTGAGTACCGCATTGCCTTTGGGGTTGACCACCTGGCGTCCCTTGCGCGTCTCTGCGATCAGCTCTTCCATTTGTGCCACGAAGCCGCGCCCGCCCGATGCCGCCAGCAGCAGCCGGCCGCCCTTGCGCGCCGCCATCACCTTGATGATGGCGTTGCCGCCGTCGATATCGACCATCGACTGGATCGGTTCGCCAAGGCCGCGCGCACCGGGCAGTTTGTCCGCGCCCAGTGTGTAGAAGCGCCCGGATGCGGTGGCGACGAGCAGCTTGTCCGTGGTCTGCGCCTCAAAGCTGCCTTCCAGTTCGTCGCCCTCCTTGAACTTGACGCCCGAGATGTCGTTACCATGCCCCTTCATCGCGCGAATCCATCCGCGCCGCGAGACGATCACGGTCACCGGCTCGCGCTCTATCATCGCCTCAAGCGGCACCTCGGCAGTGGCGTCCGCCTCCTCCAGACCTGTGCGCCGCGCGCCCAGAGCGGTGTCCTCGGCATAGTCCTTGCGCAGTGCCGCGATGTCCTTCTTCAGCCGCGTGCGCTGGCGGGCAGGGCTCTCGATCAGCTTGAGCAGTCCATCGCGCTCGGCCGCCAGCTTGTCGCGCTCGCGCTTCAGCTCCATCTCCTCCAGCTTGCGCAAGGAGCGCAGCCGCATGTTGAGGATGGCCTCGGCCTGCCGGTCGGTGAGCTGGAACTCCGTCATCAGCACCGGTTTGGGCTCGTCTTCGGCGCGGATGATGGCGATCACCCGGTCCAGATTGAGGAAGGCGATGATGTAGCCTTCGAGCAGCTCCAGCCGGGCGTCAATGGCATCCAGCCGGTGCTGCGAACGCCGTGTCAGCGTTTCGATCTGGTGGCTCAGCCAGTGCCGCAGCACCTCGCCCAGCCCCATCACCATCGGTGTGTGTGCGGCATCGAGCACGTTCATGTTCAGCGAGAAACGGCTCTCCAGATCGCACATCCGGAACAGCGCATTCATCAGCTGCTCGGGGTCCACCGTGCGGTTCTTGGGCTCGAGCACGATGCGGATCTCGGCGTCGCTTTCGTCGCGCACATCGGCCAGGATCGGCAGCTTGCGATCGCCGATCAGATTGGCGATCGCCTCGATCAGTCTGCCCTTCTGCACCTGATAGGGGATCTCGGTGATCACCGCCTGCCACGCGCCGCGCTCCAGCTTCTCGATCACGAAGCGCGCGCGCACCCGGAACGATCCGCGCCCCGTCTCATAGGCATGCGCGATGCTCGCCGGTGCGTCCACCAGCACGCCGCCGGTCGCGAAGTCCGGCCCGCGCACGATCTCCATCAGCTGCGCGTGGCTGGCATCCGGCTGGTCGATCAGCAGCGTCGCGGCGTCCAGCACCTCATGGACGTTGTGCGATGGGATCGAGGTTGCCATGCCCACCGCGATGCCGGCTGCGCCATTGGCCAGCAGGTTCGGGAACAGCCCCGGCATCACCTCCGGCTCTTCGTCTTCCCCGTTGTAGGTGGGCCTGAAGTCGGTGCCGTTCTCGTTCAGTCCGGCCATCAGCTGCATGGCCGTCCTGGTCAGCTTGGCCTCGGTGTAGCGATAGGCCGCGGCGTTATCGCCGTCGATATTGCCGAAGTTGCCCTGCCCGTCGACCAGCGGGTAGCGCAGCGAGAAGGTCTGCGCGAGCCGCACCATTGCGTCGTAGACCGACTGGTCGCCGTGCGGGTGGTACTTGCCGATGACATCGCCGACCACGCGCGCGCACTTCTTGTAGCCCTGGCTCGGATCCAGCCGCAGCAGCCGCATCGCCCACAGCAGCCGCCGATGCACCGGCTTCAGGCCATCGCGCAGATCGGGCAGCGAGCGCGCGGTGATCGTCGACATCGCATAGACGAGGTAGCGCTCGGACAGCGCGGCATCGAACGGGCTGTCGACGATCTGGTCGAACTCGTCCTTCGGGCTATCGCCGGGTACATCCGGGGTGCTGTCGTCGCTCATGCGCCCAGCGGATAGCAGCGCGGCGAGCGAAGGGACAGACGCCGCGCGCCGAAAGCTGTGGACAGCGCGTGCGAGTGAGGGCGCGGGCGCGGATCGCGCACACCAGCTTCACACACTTCACACTGTCCAGAGCGGGAAAGTGCCGGCTTCCGACAACGACCAGCGTGGCGGCAATTTGGCAGAGGATCGACGGTGGCAAAGAGCAGCGGCCGCAATAGCCAAGCACGAACGTGTAGGACAGCGTTTCCTGACCTGGGGGTCTGCTATTCCAGCTGCCCCCTCAAGAAGGCCACCGACACTGGCCGCAGACCGGGCCGCAGACCGGGCCGGAACTATAAAAAGATTCATTCGTATCCGATCGAGGCGTGTATGCATCGCCTCCACCCGTGTCTGGGGATATTTGGCGATGATCGTTTCGAGCGTTGCCTTGTTTCTTGTTGCAGCTCCCGTTTCAGAATTTCCGCGACCCGATCGGCCAATCCCGGTCGCGGCGGAAACAAATGGAACAGTCGAAGCGCCCACAAACGGCCTCATGCTTGCGGCTGATCAGACAAATCCGTTTGCGCCGCCCGGCGGCGACACATCGGTACGCCAAACTGACGGTGCTGTGCCCCTTCCAACGCCGGACGGCGTGCAGCAGCAGGCGCAGGACAACGTCCCGTCCGCAGATCAGGACGCCGCGCAAACCACCACGTCCGAACCGGCACCGTCTTCCGATACCGATGGCGATATCGTGGTTACCGGCCGCGTGCCGAACGGCAGCGATCCGGTGGAGGTGGTCAACGCGCAATCCTATGCCGCCACTTTGGCACTGGACGGCGCGCTATTGCGCCCTGTCGCCATGGCCTATGAAAGCGTGTTGCCCAAGCCGGTACGTAGCGGATTGCGCAACGTGCTGTTCAATCTGCGCGAGCCAGTGGTGTTCGTGAACTTCCTGCTGCAGCACAAAATTGGCAAGGCAGCCGAGACGGTCGGCCGGTTCGTGGTGAATTCCACCGTTGGTGCGCTGGGTCTGATTGACGTCGCCAAGGGCAAGGGGATCCGGCTACCGCGCCGTGCGAACGGATTTGCCGACACGCTGGGTTTTTACGGTATCGGACCCGGGCCCTATCTGTATCTACCGCTGATCGGGCCGACCACGGTGCGCGATCTCATCGGTGAGACCGCCGATCGACTGCTGTTGCCCACTGCCATTGGAACGCCGTTCAACAAAAGCGCCGTGACGCTACCGCTCAACGTAATCGGTATCCTGGACCGGCGCAGCGCGGAGGACGAGCAACTGTGCATTTTGCGCAAACAGAGCGCTGACCCTTATCTCGCGTCGCGCACTTTCTATCTGGAACGGCGCCAGAACGAAATCGACCATCTGCGCGGAACGACCAAACTGTCGCCGCCGCAACCCCTTGTGGACACCGTAGCGACGGCGAATCCAGACGCCTGCGGCTCTTTGAAAGCGGACTGAACGGGCGTCTTACGCAGACGCCCGGAATTTCGGGCGACTGCGCTCGAGATGGCCGATCACGGGGCGCTGAAATTTGAACATCCGAATAATGGTCTCCGGCACGGAAAGTCGCCTCCCGCACCACCGCTCTTGCGCGGTGCAGCAAAAGTCATAGAGTGCGGCGCGTGCCCGGCTTTCCTCCCCTGCCCGCCCCGCCGCGCGATCTGCTGATCCGCGCGAGCCTGTTTCTCGATTTTGACGGGACGCTGGTTCCGCTGGCCGATCGGCCGGAAGCAGTGGAGGTGCCCGATATGTTGCACCCGCTGCTTGCACGGCTTGGCAAGGCGCTGGACGGGCGGCTGGCCATCGTCAGCGGCCGCGATGTCGCGACGCTGCGCGAACGCTTCGGCCTATCGTCCATGCCGGTGGCGGGCAGCCATGGCAGCGAGATCAGCCTGGAGCCCGGCTGGATTGACCGGCCGCAAGCACCGGACTCGCTGATGGCGGCGGGCGAAGCGTTCGATGCGTTTGCCGCGCAGGACGCCGGCCTGCTGGTCGAGCGCAAACCGCTGGGCGTGTGCCTCCATTATCGCCGCGCGCCGGCGCGCGAGACGGCGTGCCGCGCGCTGGCCGCCGATCTTGCGGACCGGCATGGGCTCCATCTGCAGGACGGCAAGATGATGGCCGAACTGCGCAGCGGAAACGAGCACAAGGGCAATGCGATCCGAACGCTGATGGCACGCACGCCGTTCGATACCGGCACGCCGGTGTTCCTGGGCGACGACGTGACCGACGAGGACGGGTTTGCGGCGGTGGCTTCGCTCGGCGGACACGGCATCCTGGTCGGCCCGGCACGCGAAACCGCGGCGCAATACCGGCTGGACGATGTGGCCGAGGTCCACCACTGGCTGGATCGGCATGATCTGGAACGGCCTAATCCGATAGGGGCTGATCCGATAGGGGCTGATCCGATAGGGGCCGATCGGAAACGGGCACCCTCGGCATGAGCCATCCATCGGGACGCCATCTCAATCTCTGGCCGATCGGCAACTGCCAGGCGTCCGCGCTGGTGGACGATCAGGCGCGCTTCGTCTGGGCCTGCCTGCCCCGGGTAGACGGCGATCCGCTGTTCCCTGCGCTGATCGACGACACGCCGTTCGACGATCCGCTGGCCGGCGGCTTCTGGGGGATCGATCTGGAGGGCTGCGTCAGCATGTCGCAGCGTTATATGCGCAATGCCCCGGTGCTGATCACGCGCAAGACCGATGCCCACGGCAGCGCCATCGACATCATCGATTTCGCGCCGCGCTATCGCCGATCCGGCCGGATCTATCGCCCCAACGCCTTTGTGCGCATCGTGCGCACGGTATCGGGAAGCCCGCGCGTCCGCGTGCGGCTGCGGCCCGCCTCCGGCTGGTCGATCGACAAGGTGGACCGCAGCTACGGCTCCAACCATATCAGCTACGCCGTGGAAGCCATGCCGATGCGGCTGTCCACCAACGCGCCGATCGGCCTGATCGCGCAGGAGAACGCCTTTCGCGTGGAGCGCGACCTGTATTTCTTCCTGGGACCGGACGAGAGCTTTACCGCCGCGATCGCGCCCGAGTTGGAAAAGATGCTGGTCGACACCCTGAACGAGTGGCGCGGCTGGGTGCGCGGGCTGGCAACACCGCCGGAATATCAGGAGGCGGTCATCCGCGCCGCGATCACATTGAAGCTGTGCCAGCATGAGGATACCGGCGCGATCGTGGCCGCGCTGACCACCTCGATTCCCGAACATGCCAACAGCGGCCGCAACTGGGACTACCGCTATTGCTGGGTGCGCGACGCCTATTACACGGTGGAGGCGCTGAACCGGATTGGCGCGCTGGACGTGCTGGAATCCTATCTGGAATTCCTGCGCAACATCGTCGATGCCAGCGAAACCGGTGATGTTCAGCCCTTGTACGACGTGCGCGGCAATCCGCGGCTGGAGGAAGGCGAGGCGTCCGCGCTTGGCGGCTATCGCGGCATGGGGCCGGTGCGCGTGGGCAACGCCGCCTATACGCAAAAGCAGCACGACGCCTACGGCCAGATCGTGCTGAGCTCGGTGCAGGCGTTTATCGACCACCGGTTGATGCGCATGTCCGGCGTGGAGGATTTCCAGTCGCTCGAAAAGGTCGGCGACCGCGCGTTCGAACTCTACGATCAGCCCGACGCGGGTCTTTGGGAACTGCGCACCAAATCCCACGTCCATACCTACAGCGCGATGATGTGCTGGGCGGCGTGCGACCGGCTGGCGGGTGCCGCGCGCGAGCTGGGCCTGCCGGGTCGCGCGGCCCATTGGCGCGGGCGCGCCGACAGCATGAAGGCGCGCATCGAGAGCGCGGCCTGGCGCGAGGAAAGCCAGGCTTTTTCCGCCACCTTCGAAGGCGACATGCGTGACGCCAGCCTGCTCCAGATGGTCGACCTGCGTTTTCTGGAGGGCAGCGACGCGCGCTTTCAGGGCACGCTCGACGCGCTGGAAAAGGCGCTGCGGCGCGGCGACCATATGCTGCGCTACGACAGCGAGGATGATTTCGGCACGCCGGAAACCGCCTTCACCGTATGCACGTTCTGGCTGATCGAGGCGCTCGCCAAATCGGGGCGCGAGCAGGAGGCCAAACATTTGTTCGCGGACATGCTGGGTCGCCGGACGCCCGCCGGCCTGCTATCCGAGGATATCGATCCCGTATCGGGCGAGCTTTGGGGCAATTATCCGCAAACCTATTCGCTTGTCGGGATCATCAACTGCGCCGTCCTGCTCAGCAAACCCTGGAGCGACTATCGATGAGCCGCCTGATTATCGTCTCGAACCGCGTGCAGAAGCCGGGGCCGGACGGCGCGCAGGGCGGGCTGGCGGTGGCGCTGTCGGCGGCTCTGCGCGAGCACAGGGGCATCTGGTTCGGCTGGTCGGGCGAGACCGCGGAGAAGTTCACCGGCCACATCGGGCTCGATGAATATAATGGCGTGCGCACCGCAACGGTCGATCTGGAGGAGCAGGACGTCGACGAATATTACAACGGCTATGCCAACCGCACGCTGTGGCCGCTGTTCCATTATCGCATGGACCTGGCCGAATATGTCCGCAGCTTCGGTTCGGGCTATGAGCGGGTCAACAAGCGCTTCGCCCAGACGCTGCAGCCGCTGATCGAGGATGACGACGCGGTCTGGGTGCACGATTATCACCTTATCCCGCTGGCGTGGGACCTGCGGCGCAATGGCGTGAAGAACCGCATGGGCTTTTTTCTGCACACCCCCTGGCCGCCCACGCGGCTGCTGGTGGCGCTGCCGCATCACCAGCGGCTGGTGCAATCGCTGTTCGCCTACGACGTGATCGGTTTCCAGACCGGCGAATGGCTGGAAAGTTTTCGCCATTATTGCGAAAAGGAGATGGGCGGATGCGTCGACGGCGACGACATCACCGTCGGCAGCCGCACGATCAAGGCCTTCGCCTGTCCGATCGGCATCGATTATGACGAGTTTCTGGACGCGGTGAACTCGGACGTGGCCAAACAGGCGCTGCACAAGATGCGCGCCAGCTTGCAGGACCGCGCGATGATCGTGGGCGTAGACCGGCTGGATTATTCGAAGGGGTTGGAGGAGCGCTTCCAGGGTTTCGAGACCTATCTCACGGAGCATCCAGAGATGCACCGCCATGTCGTGCTGGTGCAGATCGCCCCGCCCTCGCGCGGCGAGGTGAAGAGCTATCAGGAAATCCGCGCCTCGCTGGAAGCGGAATCGGGCCGCATCAACGGCCGCTTTGCGCATGTCGACTGGACGCCGATCCGCTACGTCAACAAAGGCTATCCGCGCGATCAGCTGGGCGGCATCTACCGCGCGGCCAAGGTGGGACTGGTCACGCCGCTTCGCGACGGCATGAACCTGGTCGCCAAGGAATATATCGCGGCGCAGGACCCCGAGGATCCCGGCGTGCTCATCCTCAGCCGCTTTGCCGGCGCCGCGCAGCAGTTAACCGAGGCGCTGCTGATCAATCCCTACAGCGACGAGGAAATGGCCGACGCGATCCATGAGGCGCTGAACATGCCGCTCGCCGAACGCCAGCGCCGCTGGAAGATCATGATGCACGAAATCGGCGAGACCGACGTGGTGTGGTGGCGCGAGACCTATGTGAACAAGCTGATGCAGGCGGGCGATGTGGAGCGCGCCGAAGACAAGCTGCTGCTGGATATCCCGGCAGAAGATTGAGGCCGAGCGCGCGATCGATCCCCCTGCACAAACTCGACAAGCGGACGGCAGCCGCTAGAACTCTGCTCCATGCGCATCCCGTCCCTCATTATCGCCGCGAGCATCGCCATGACCGCCTGCACCCCCGCCGCCCGTCCGGCAGCCCAGATCGGCGCCGCTGCCGCCGGTGCGGACACCGCAGCCGCGCCGCCGCTACTGCACTGGGACGATCTGACGGACCGCGCGCGCCCGGTGCCCGACGAAACCATCGCCTATGGCAGCGATCCGCTGCAGGTCGCCGATCTGTGGCGGCCGGCGGGCGACGGCCCCTTCCCCGCCGTGCTGATGATCCATGGCGGCTGCTGGCAGACCGATATTGCCGACCGCACCCTGATGGCGTGGATCGCGAACGATCTGCGCGCGCGCGGGATCGCGGTCTGGAACGTCGAATATCGGGGGGTCGACCGGGACGGCGGGGGATATCCTGGCACCTATCTCGACATCGCCAATGGCGCCAAATCGCTGCGCGATAACGCCGCGCGGCTGAAGCTGACCATCGATCCGCTGATTGCGATCGGACATTCGGCCGGCGGGCATCTGGGGCTGTGGCTGGCCGGACAGAAAAAGCTGCCGAAAGATTCCGTGCTGCGCGTTGCCGATCCGGTCATCCCGACCGTCGTGATCAGCCAGGGCGGTCTGCCCGATCTGGAGCAGGCCGCCACGCCGCCAGGCTCCGGCTGCGGGACAGAGGTGATCGACGCGATTTCCGGCGGCGGAAACTATGCCGAAACCTCGGTGCCGCGGCTGGCACCGCTCGGCGTCCGCCAAGTGCTCGTCAACGGCGCGAGCGACCGCATCATTCCCGCCGATTATGCGCGCCGCTATGAGGCAGACATGCGCGCCAAGGGCGACGATGTGCGCGTGCGCTTCATGCCCGACAGCGGCCATGTCGAGCTGATCGCGCCCGAAACCGCGGCGTGGGCCGCCGCGGTGGACGAGATCGAAAAGGCGCTGGGACGCAAATGATGTTTCGGAGCCCGGCACGGTTCAGCAATAACATGGCGCCAGCACGGCCCGGAAATTACATGGTGTTATCATGACCATCGACCTCACCCACGCCCGCGCGCTCGACGCGGCCGACCGGCTTGCCCCTGTCCGCGCGCGCTTTCATCTGCCGGACGGCGTGATCTACCTCGACGGCAATTCGCTCGGCGCCCTGCCCCGCGCCACCGTGGGCCGGCAGCGGGACATGGTGGAGCGGCAATGGGGACAGGGCCTGATCCGCAGCTGGAACGATGCCGACTGGATCGATGCGCCAACGCGCGTGGGCGCAAAGATTGCGCGGCTTATCGGCGCAAAGCCGCATGAGGTGCTGGTCGCGGACTCGGTGTCGGTGAATATCTTCAAGCTTCTGGTCGCCGCGGCGCAGCTGTCTGAGGACCGGCCGCAAATCCTGTCGGAGGCCGGCAATTTTCACACCGATCTGCACATTGCCTCGGGCGCTGCGGACCTGCTGCCAGGCAAGCGGCTGGAGGTGGTGGAGCGCGGCACGCTGCTGGAGGCGATCGGCCCGCAGACCAATATCGCGCTGCTCACCCATGTTCACTACAAAACCGCCGAGCGGTTCGACATGGCCGCGGTCACGGCCCGGGCAGCGGACGCGGGCGCGCGCATTATCTGGGATCTCAGCCACTCGGTGGGCGCGGTGCCGCTCGATCTCAACGGCGCGGGAGCCGAGCTGGCGGTGGGATGCGGCTATAAATATCTGAACGGGGGCCCCGGTGCCCCGGCGTTTCTCTATGTTGCCGAGCATCTGCAGGAGCGGCTGGTGAGCCCGCTGCGCGGCTGGTTCGGCCACGCGCGACCGTTTGCGTTCGAGGACGCTTATGAGCCCGCGCCGGGCATCGCCCGCTGGCAGGCCGGCACGCCGCCGATGCTGTCGATGGACGCGCTGGAATGCGGTGTGGAAAGTTTCAACGGGATCACCATGGACGCGGTATGGGCCAAGTCCGCCGCACTGTTCGATCTGTTCCGCGATCTGGCCGCCGAACATTGCCCCGAACTGGCGTGCGTGTCCCCGGCCGATCCGAACGCGCGCGGCAGCCACATCAGCTTCGGCCACGCCCACGCCTTTGCCCTCACGCAGGCGTTGATTGCCGAGGGAGTGATCGGCGATTTTCGCGCGCCGGACATCGCCCGTTTCGGCCTGACGCCGCTCTATCTGCGGTTTGAGGATATCGCGGCCGCGGTAGCGATCATGGCCGATATCCTGGCCACCAACCGCTACCGCGAGCCGCGCTTTGCCGCGCGCGGCCGGGTTACCTGACCGGTCTGCCTAGAACGGCAGGTACAGCCCGGCAGAGGCGCTGACCGCATTCTGGTCTTCGCGCAGGAACTCGCCCTGCGCCGTGGCGCGCACGCCGACGGGACCGATGCGCCCGTTCACACCCATAGCGACCGAACCGTAATTGCGATCGAGCGCCGTCAGCCTGCCTGACCAGCTGACCGGCGCGCCGGCGGGGGTAATCGAGAAGCTGCGCGGATCATTGTCGAATTCATGAATATAGGAGGCACGGGCGAAGAAGCCGGTGCCCCCGATCATGTTGCCCGATGCGACCACGCCGAAGCGCCCGGTGAGGCTCTTGAGGCGCTGATCGCCGAAGGTGGCCTGCGTGCTGAGCGTGTTGCCCTCGCTGAACCCGTCGATCGTGATCCGCTCGTAATTGACCCCCGCCTCGGGGCCGAAGCGCACCATCGGACCGCTGATCAGATCGACGCTGAGCGCGCCGCTTGCGGCGAACAGATCGCTGCTGGTCTGGCCGACATGGGTGCGCAGCGCCGGACCAAGCGTAACGTTGCGCTTGGTATCCAGATCGCCCTGGCCGTAGGTGACGTCTGCGATCAGCTTGGCCGGGCCCACGGCGGCGCGGGCATAGCCGCTGGCCGTCCACGTCCTGGTGTCGAAGGTGCCCTGGCCGACACTGTAATCGCCGTTGCCATCCGAATAGCCGCCGACGATGCCGACGCCCAAAGTCTCGCCCAGGCCTACATCGACACCCAGCGTGCCGGTGATCGACCGCTCGGTGCCGCCGATCCGTGCGGCTGTGCCATTGCTGTCAAAATAGCCGTAGCCGAAGCCGCCGAACAGGGCGATGCCCTGCTGCCCCAGGCCGTGGCGCTGCTCGTTCTCAAACGATGCGCGGTGGCTGCGCAACGTGGCCTGCTGCGACAAGGCGAGCAGCCCGATCTGTTCGGGCGCCTTCAACAGGCTGGCAATTGCCTGCCCCTGTACGCGCTGCGATATGCCGGCGGGGTGCACCGAGTCCGCCAGGATATAGGTGTTGTTGGCGTTCGGGCTGACCAGCGTGCCGCGTGTGCAAACCAGCGAACTGGCCACGGTGCAGGCCTGGCCGGTAACGTTGATGATGCCAAAGGAGGCGGCATCGGTCACCAGCTCGTTAAACAGCATGTCGGTGTTGAAATACAGGACGTTGCTGCCCTGGGCTGCGAGCTGCTGTTCGAACCGCGCGTTGAATGCCTTGACCGGGGCTGCGCCACCCGATTGCACCGCCAATGTGATGATCGTCGGCGCGCCGGCCGCTTCCAGCCGCGCGACCTGCGCCGCCAGCGCGTCGGCGGCGGCGGTCAGGATTCCCGGATTGGTGCCGCCGCCCGCCAGAAAGGCAAAATAGTCGTTGCCGCCGCCCTGCACATAGACAACGTCGCCGGGGCGAAAGCTGTTGGTCGCCAGGAAATTGGTGATCTGACTGGCCACGGGAATGGCCACGCCGTTGGCGGCCTGCACCCGCGCGCCGCCGACGGCATAATTGGTGCCGCCCTTGCCATAGACAGGATCGAGCTGGATGCCGAACTGGCTGGCGAACACCTCCGGCGCCACCGGATCGGGATTGGTGGTGAAGCTCCCGGCGCCTGGCGGCAATGCGCCGGTGGCCGCGTAGAATCCGCCGTCCGCCAGACTGTCTCCGAATACGATGACACGGGTTACGCTGGTCGGGCCGTTGTCGCTGGTGTTCCCGGCGGCGCCCGACTGCGCTGCGGCTGGCGCGGCAATCGCGGCCAGACCGAGGGCGGAACTGGCGAGCAGCAAGACTTTGTTAAAGGTGCGCATGGGTTTCATCTCTCCGGTATGCCGAATTAGCTTTGCACGAACGGTGCTTCGGCGCTGATGATGGCCGATACGGTATCGCGCGCATTTGACAAGTCCCAAGCGCCGGGACGCCCGCCCGAGATGGTGAATTGCGCGGCCCCGGCATCGGCGCTATGCTTTGTGTCATCGCCTCGGCTGCGCACGGATTCGACCGCCGTGCCCCGGGGCGCATTATGTTTTACCCGGAGCCGCCCATGTCCCGCCGCCGCAAAATCTACGAAGGCAAGGCCAAGATCCTGTATGAAGGGCCGGAACCGGGCACTATCATCCAGTATTTCAAGGACGACGCGACCGCCTTCAACGCCCAGAAGAAGGGTACGATCAACGGCAAGGGCGTGATCAACAACCGCGTGTCCGAACATGTGATGACGCAGCTCGGCAATATCGGCATCCCCACCCATTTCATCCGCCGCCTGAACATGCGGGAGCAACTGGTGCGCCAGGTGGAGATCGTGCCGATCGAGGTGATCGTGCGCAACGTGGCCGCGGGGTCGCTGTCGACGCGGCTGGGGATCGAAGAGGGCACGCCGCTGCCCCACACGCTGCTGGAATATTGCTACAAGGACGATGCGCTGGGCGATCCGCTGGTGGCCGAGGAGCATATCGCCTGTTTTAACTGGGCCAGCGACGAGGAGATGCGCGACATCTCTGGCCTGGCCATCCGTATCAACGATTTCATGAGCGGCATGTTCGCCGGGATCGGCATCAAGCTGGTTGATTTCAAGCTGGAGTTCGGGCGGCTGTGGGATGGCGATTACAGCCGCATCATCCTGGCCGACGAAATCAGCCCGGACGGTTGCCGGCTATGGGATATCGAGACCGGCGAAAAGCTCGACAAGGACCGCTTCCGCCGCGATCTGGGCGGCGAGGTGGAGGCCTATCAGGAGGTCGCCCGCCGTCTGGGCCTGCTCCCCGAAGAAGGCGGGAACACCGTGCTCGACATGGAAAAGCACCGCAAGAAAACGCAGAACTAAGCTGTCTGCGCGGCGGCCGGCGTCTGCCGGGCCAACCCGTCGAGACTATACAGTCGTTGGTCGAACGAATCGGCGGCCCGACTTGAAACCGCGGCGCGGCTGCCATAGCCTGTTACGGACTTTGTCATTCGTACGGGGACCGTATATTCCATGATTACACCAGCCACGTTCAAGTCTCGCCTGATGCGCACAGGCGCGATCCTTCCGTTGCTGCTCGCCGCCGCCGCGCCGCTGGCCGCGCAGACAGCCGCGCCCGCAGCGCAGGCACCCATGGCGCAAACCGCCGCCGTACCGGCCGGCGCCGTCAATGGCTGGGGCGTCAAGCTCACGGACATCACTCCCGATCCTTCTATCACCTACGGCGTGCTGCCCAATGGCATGAAATACGCGATCCAGCACAATGACACGCCCAAGGGCAGCGCCTCGATCCGCATGCATTTCGATTTCGGTTCCTTTGCCGAGACCGATGACGAGCAGGGGCTGGCGCATTTCATCGAACATATGGCGTTCAACGGATCAAAGAACGTGCCCGAGGGCGAGATGGTGCAGATCCTGGAGCGAAACGGGCTGTCGTTCGGCGCGGACACCAACGCCTCGACCGGTTTCGATGCGACCGTCTATCAGCTCGATCTGCCCAAGACCGACGAAAAGACAGTCGACACAGCGATGATGCTGATGCGCGAAGTGGCTGGCAATTTGCTGTTCGATCCCGCCGCGGTTGACCGCGAACGCGGGGTCATCATGGGCGAGATGCGGGCGCGCGACAGCGTGGGGCTGCGCAACGTCAAGGATCAGCTCGCATTCATTGCACCCAACGCGCCCTATGCCAAACGGCTGCCCATCGGCACCGCCGAGGTGCTCTCCAACGCCCCGGCCAACCGGCTGAAGGACTTGTATCAGCGCTATTATCGTCCGGAGAACGCCACGCTGGCAGTGGTCGGTGATGTCGATGTGGCAGCGATGCAGAAGGAGATCGCCCAGCGCTTCGGAGACTGGAAGGGCGTCGGTGCCGCCGGCACGCCGCTCAACTTCGGCTCGGTCGACCTCTCGCGCCCGACAGAGGTGGAAATATTCGTCGATCCCGACGTGCCCTATACCGCGTCGATCAGCAGTTTCCGGGCATGGAACAACCCCGCCGATACCACGGCCGAGCGTACCAAGGGCTTGCTCGATTCGCTGGCGAGCGGCGCGTTCAACCGGCGTATTCAGCGCATCGCCTCCTCCCCCGACAGCGTAATTGTGGGCGGCGGCATGGGCCAGAGCGATCTGCGCGACGCCGCGCTGGGCACCACCGTGGCGCTGACCGCCAAGGACGGAGAGTGGGCACCCGCGCTCACCATCGCCGAGCAAGAGGTTCGCCGCGCCGAGCAGTTCGGGTTTACCCAGTCCGAACTCGACGTGCAGCTCGCCAATACCGAAACCAATTTCAAGACCGCCGCGCAGCAGGCCGATACCCGGCGCAGCGAAGCCCTCGCCAATGGCATTCTCTCGACGCTTGACGATGACAGCTTCATCACCACGCCGGCTTACCGTCTCGTCATGTTCGAGGCGGTCCGGCCGCAGCTCACGCTCGACGCCGTCAACGCCCGCTTCAAGGACGTCTGGAACGGCAGCGCCGATCTGGTGCGCGTCACCAGCAAACAGCCGCTGACCAAGGACCAGCAGGCGGTGCTCGATGTCTATCAAGCCGCCAGACAGGCCAAGGTGACCCCGCCAGACCAGACCGCTGCCGCCGCCTTTGCTTATGACGATTGGGGAACACCCGGCACGGTGGTTTCGGACAAAATGGTCGACGATCTGGGCATTCGCGAAGTTCGTTTCGCCAACAATGTCCGCCTGAACATCAAGAAGACCGATTTCGAGCAGGGCCGCGTGCGCTTCAACGTCCGCGTTGCGGGCGGCCAGCTGGCCTTCCCGAAGGGCGAGGCCGGCCTCGCCACGTTCGTCTCGTCGGTCTGGCCGGTCGCGGGTCTGGAGGCGCATAGCCAGCCAGACCTTCAGGAAATTCTGGCTGGTCGCAACGTCTCTCAAGGTCTGACCGTTAGCGACGACGCGCTGGTGTCGAGCGGTGCAACCACCGCCGACGATCTTGATCTGCAGATGAAACTGTCCGCCGCTTTTCTGCTCGATGCCGGCTACCGGACCGAAGCCGACACGCAGTGGCGCAATATTGTGCCGGTATTTCTGGCTCAGGTGAAAGCGCAGCCGCAGGGTATCGCGGGACTGATCGTACCGAGAATTGTCGCCAACAACGACGTGCGCTTCGGCATTCCCGGTCAGGATGTGCTGCTCCAGCGCAACCTGTCCGAAGCCAAGGCGGTGATCGAGCCGCTTGCCACCACCGCGCCGATCGAGATCGCCATTGTCGGCGATATCGACGAGGCCGCCGCGATCAAAGCCGTGGCGCAAAGCTTCGGTGCCCTGCCCCAGCGTCAGCTTGACGCACCCGATTATGCGGCAGCGCGCACCGTGCAATTCGCACAGGATCTTTCGCCGGTCACACTGACGCATGACGGTCCGGCCGATCAGGCGATGCTGCTCGATTACTGGAAGACCACAGACGACAGCGATTACACGCGTGAGGTAACCGCCAATGTTGCCGCGCGCGCCGTCGACATCCTGATGCGCGACAAATTGCGCGAGGAACTGGGCGCCACCTACGGCGCGCAGGTGGGTTCGGACATGTCGAACGTCTATGACGGCTACGGCACGTTCAGCGTGGGCGCCACGCTGGCGCCCGATCGGCTGGATGAAGCGCAAAACGCGATCGAAGAGGTGCTCGCCAAGCTGCGCGACGCGCCCATCGGCGATGATCTGCTGCTGCGCGCGCGCGCACCGGTGATCGAGGCGATCACCAAGTCCCGGCGCGAAAACGGCTTCTGGCTGGGCGTTGCATCGCAGGCGCAGAGCGAAGCGGATCGCCTCGACCGCGTCCGCATGCAGCTGGCCACGGTGGAAGCAGTCACCCCGGCGGACATCCGGACGTTCGTGCAGACCTATCTCGCCGCCGACAAAATGCTGCCGATCCGCATCGTCAGCGACAAGCTGGGCGCTGCCGGTGCGGTGCCTCCCACGGGGGAATAATAGCGCAAATCCTCCTCCCCCCTCCCGAATGGAGCAGGAGCCCTTTGGATGGGGGAGGAGCGAGATTTGAAAGGTCGGATCGCCGGGATGGACCTGGCTGGGCGGTGATGGGCGGCGGCTCCGCGGTGCAGAAGGTTCCAGCTATTAAGTCTGCGCGCCCGGGAGCTTACCGCCAAGCAACTACGCCGGGCGGGCAAGCCGGCAAACTGGCAAGGCCGCCTGTGCCGCCCCCGGGGCATCGGACAGAACATCGCTGGCGGCTCTTGCCTTCCCTCCCCCACGCTCTGTAGGGAAAAGGCGAGTTTCCCAAACCGACAGAGGCCGCCCCCGATGAAAGCACGCGTGTTTGTCACCCTGAAGCCCGGCGTGCTCGATCCGCAGGGCAAGGCCATCCACCATGCGCTGACCGGGCTCGGCTTCGGCAGCGTAGCCGATGTGCGCGCGGGCCGGATGATCGAACTGGAGCTTGCGGATGGCACCAGCAACGCGGATATCGACGCGATGTGCCGCAAGCTGCTCGCCAACACCGTCATCGAAAATTACCGGATCGAGCATGACGGGTCGCCAGGCGCATGAAGGCTGCCGTCGTCCAGTTTCCCGGCTCCAACTGTGACCGCGACATGGTGGTGGCGATCCGCGATGTGTGCGGCGCGGACGTGGCGTTGGTCTGGCACGGTGAAAGCGCGCTGCCGGACGGGATCGACCTGATCGCGGTGCCGGGCGGCTTTTCCTACGGCGATTATCTGCGCTCCGGCGCGATGGCGGCGCGGTCGCCCGTCATGCAGGCGGTGGTCGCCGCGGCGGGGCGCGGCGTGCCGGTGCTCGGCGTGTGCAACGGCTTCCAGATCCTGACGGAGGCGGGGCTGCTGCCCGGCGCACTGATGCGCAACAGCGGGATCGATTTTGTCTGCCGCGACGCCGTGCTGACGGTGGAAAATGCGGATACGCCGCTTACCCGCGGCTATGCCGGGCAGACGTCGATCACGATCCCGGTGGCCCACCACGACGGCAATTATTTCGCCGATACGCAAACGCTGGACCGGCTGGAGGGCGAAGGCCGCGTGGCGTTCCGTTACGCGGACAACGTCAACGGCTCGGCCCGCGCCATCGCAGGGATCGTGAGCCAGAACGGCCATGTGCTCGGCATGATGCCGCACCCGGAACGCGCGGTCGATGCGGTGCATGGCGGCACCGACGGGCGCGGCCTATTCGAAGGGCTGATCCGGACCATCGCCTGAGGGCGCCTCATGCCCATGCCGTTAGGGCGAAAGCCGCGCGAACTGCGCCAACAGCGCCGCCGCGACGAGCGCGAGCTTTGCGGCGTTGGGATCTATCCCGGCCCAGTCGATCATCGCTGAAACGGCGTTCATTCGACGCGCGTGCGGAAGGGCGTGAAATCGGTCCCCTCATCGTACAGGTCGATCCCCTCGCGCCGCTTGAGGAAGCCCACCACGGCATAAGTGACCGGCGTAAGCAGCGCCTCCCACACCACTTTCAGCAGCCAATTGGTAACAAGCACGGTGACCACCGCCTGCGTTTCCCACACACCCAGGAACGCGAGCGGGTAGAAGATCAGGCTGTCCACCCCCTGCCCCGCGATGGTGGAGCCGATGGTGCGCGTCCACAGCCAGCGCCCGTCGGTGAGCATCTTCATTTTGGCCATCACGAAACTGTTGACGAACTCGCCCGCCCAGAATGCGGCAACGGAAGCAAATACGATCCGCGGCACCTGGCCGAATACCTGCTCATAGGCCGCCTGCCCCTCCCAGCCTTCTGCAGGGGGGAGCGCCACCACCACCCAGCTCATGAATGCCATGAACAGCACCGCGGCGAACCCGGCCCAGATCACCCGCCGCGCGCGGGCATAGCCGTACACCTCGGTGAGCACGTCGCCGATGACGTAGCCGATCGGGAAGAACAGGATGCCGGCGCCGTACACCCATTGCGCGCCCAGCAGCGTGACATAAGTCGGCTTGGCCGCGCCGATGACGTTGGAGAGCAGCAGGATGGTGACAAAGGCCGCCATCACGAAATCGAAATAGCGCAGCGGCCGCGCGCCCAATGCGCGCGCATCCATGCGCTGCGGCGCTGCGGTGGTATCGCCCGGGTCCATGGTGCCCCTTACTGCTCTTTCAAACCACGCGCAAAGCGGTTAGTCCCGCCCCTGGCGCGCCCGTAGCTCAGTTGGATAGAGCACGAGACTTCTAATCTTGAGGCCACAGGTTCGAATCCTGTCGGGCGCACCAGTTTGCCATAGAACTTCGCAGCAGTGTCACATCGGCATCGGGGTGCTCACGGCCTGCACCAGGCGGCAAATTGGTCCGCGTACGGCGAGACACTCTTTCGGCATTTCGACCTGACCCAAGAATGCCCGGATATAGCTTATGCGCATCGCGTTCGCCGCATGACGTTAAGCCGCGCGCGAGAAGCCGCTGCGCGGACCTGCCAAGCGAAAGCCGATCGCTACTGCCGCTGTGGGTGCTTATCCGAAGCGCTCGTCGGAGGGCGCTGGTTCGGGGCGCAATTTATCAGCCGATGTCGCGCAGCGGCTCCGCCGTCGGCTCTGCCCGCCCGGCCGCGTGCAGCGTCCGTGCCCGTTTGGCCGCGTACAGCGACCGGTCGGCACTTGCGAGCCCATGCTCCAGCGTTTCACCGGGTACAAGCCGGTGGATGCCCATGCTGGCTTCAACGGTCATGAAATCGTTCGCGTCCTCAACGCGGCAGCGCATATGCTCCGCGATATCGGCCAGGAGCCGATCGCGCGCCCCGCCCAACGCCGCGTCGATCAGCATGACCACGAACTCGTCCCCGCCGAACCGGCCCACGAAATGCGGGGCGCGGACCACGCTGCGCAGCGTGCCTGCCATGGAAACGATCACATCGTCACCCCTCAGATGCCCCAACCGGTCGTTGACCTGTTTGAACCCGTCCAGGTCCAGCAGCACCAGCGTCAGCGCGCCGTCCTGCGCGCGGTTGGCAAAGAAGGCGCGCATGGCCTCGCGGTTTCCCAGGCCTGTCATCGGATCGGTCTGGGCCAGTCTGCGCAGGCGACGTTCGAGCTGATAGCGATCGGAAATATCACGGAACACGCCAATCAGCGCGACCGGCTTTCCGCCGCGGTATTCCACCTCCCCCATCGTGCGCACGCGCTTTCGCACGCGGTCGCAGGTCACGATATCCAGCTCCGCCTCGAACGGGGTGCCATGTTCTATCGCCTCCGCCATCACACTTTCCAGCCTGACGCGCGAGCGGGGCGTGTAATAGGACAAGGCAGTTTCAAGCGGCGGGTCGCCGGACACCGGCAGATCATAGATCGCAAATATGCCATCCGAGCAGGCGACTTTGCTGCTCGCCAGATCAAGCCGCCAATGGCCCATTTTGGCCATTTTTTCGGCTTGGCGAAACTGCATCTGGCGCTGCTCCAATTCCTTGAGCAGGCGGCTCTGCATCATGGCGGGTCCCTCGATCACCGCCAGCCGCATGCTCCGTTCGACAAAGCTGCCTGCTAATCGGCCGAACTGCCGCAATTGCTCCTGCTCGCTGCTGCTCAGTGTGCGCGGGCGCGTATCGGTGATGCAGAAAGCGGCCGCCAGATCGCTGACCGCGGCAATATCGGGATCGAACGGCAGCGGCAGGCCGGCGTAGAAACGGATGTTTCGTTCCATCAGGATCGGGTGATCGCGCAGCTCCGGATCATCAAGCACGTCCGCCACCTCGATCAGATCAGCGGCGCCGACAGTGCGATTGCAGATGGCGCGCGCGCGATCCATCGATGCGATCCGCGCCGCCGCGCCGCCGACGCACCACATGCGTCGGCCCAGAACGCTCAGATGGGCGTCCGCGCATCCAAAGGTGTCGCGGGCGAGCGCGGTCAGTGCCTCGATATCTCCGGTCAACATCAGCTGCGCCAGCGTCTCCGCGCTCTCGCGCGGCGGTGCTCTGTGGATGGTGGGTGGCCAATGCTCGGTCATGGCCCAAGCTAGTGCTATCTTTTGCTTAATAAACGGTAAGTCAGACCCGAAACTGGCCCGCTTTGGCCTGCGATGTCAGCCGCGTAGCGCCACCAGCACAACGCCGCCCGTGATCATGGCGATACCGATCCAGCCGCGCACACTGAGCTGCTCGCCCAGAAGCAGCGCCCCGAAAATCGCCACCAGAACGACGCTGAGCTTGTCGACCGGCGCAACCTGCGCCGCCTGCCCGATATCGAGCGCGCGAAAATAACACAGCCAGGATGCGCCGGTGGCCAGGCCCGACAGGACAAGAAAGACGATCGCACGGCGCGGGATTGGCCCCGGCGCGGAGAATTGGCCGGTGACGAGCAGCAGCAGCCCCAACGCCGCCGCCACCACGATGGTGCGGATAAAGGTCGCCAGATCGGAATTGATCCCCGCCACACCGAGCTTGGCCAGGATCGCCGTCATCGCCGCGAACCCCGCCGAACACAGCGCCCAGAACTGCCAGCTTCCCGCGATCCATGTCATGCCCTGCGCTCCGGCCGGTATAAGGAGCATAATGACTATCAGGCCGCCGAGGGGACGTCGCGCACGAACATCGACGGGAAGCCGTGCATAGACCATGACGCTGCTTCGCGCGTGAACAGCTACGGGATGTCAACGGCGATACCGCGGCCGTGGACGAAGTGCTGCTGAAGAACCTGCCCGAATAAGCGCGCCGAAGGGCATGGCCAAAGCCGGCACCTTGGTCCAAGACGGCACGCCAAACCGTTCGATCCGCTGGAGCTTCGCCGATGATCCGTCTTGCCGCCACCTTTGCCGCCGCCTTGCTGTGCAGCGCCGCCGCTTCCGCCCCTGCCCTGGCCTATCCGCAATATCCGGCAGATGCCATCGACGCCGCGACGTTGACCGAGATCGCCGGAACGCTGGCGTCTGACCAGTTCGAAGGCCGCGCGCCCGGCACGGCGGGCGAGGACAAGACGATCGGCTATCTGATTGGTCGCTTCCAGGCCTTGGGGCTCGAGCCGGGCGGCGTGGACGGCAGCTGGACGCAGCCGGTGCCGCTGCTCCACACGCAGCTGGGCACGCCTGAAATGCTGCAGGCGAAAGCGGGCGGCAAAACCACTGACTGGTCCGTCCCCAAAGACGTCTATGTCTCCACACTCCAGCCCAAGAACCTCGTCGCGATCGACGGCGCGCCAATGGTGTTTGTCGGCTACGGCGTCGATGCGCCGGAGCGCGGTTGGAATGATTTCAAGGATCAGGACCTGAACGGAAAAATCGCCGTATTTCTCGTTAATGACCCCGATTTTGCTGCGCAACAAAGCGAGCCGGTGGCGGGCAAATTCAAAGGCCGCACGATGACCTATTACGGCCGCTGGACCTACAAGTTCGAGGAAGCGGCGCGGCGCGGCGCGATCGGCGCATTGATCGTGCATGAAACAGAGGCGGCCGGCTATGGCTGGAACGTCGTCGAAAGTCCCGCCGGTGAAAATTACGACATCGTGCGCAAAGCTGCCGACGTTACCAGTCTGGCGCTACAGGGCTGGATTTCGGGCGAAGCGGCGCAAAAGCTGTTCGCCGATGCCGGCCAGGACCTTGCCGCGCTGCGCCTGCAGGCACGATCGGCCAGCTTCAGTCCAGTGCCGCTGGACGCAACGATGACAGCGCGCTTCCCGGTGACGCAGGAAGTGGTGAAAAGCCAGAATGTGCTCGGCAAAATCTCCGGCACCAAGCGGCCGGATGAGGTGGTGATGTACGGCGCCCACTGGGATGCTTACGGCCAGGGCAAGGCCGATGAAAACGGCAAAATCTACCGCGCGGGCGCCAATGATGATGCACTGGGCATCGCGGGCCTGATGGAGATCGCGCGGCTGATGAAGGCGGATCAGGCGCCCGAACGCAGCGTGGTGTTCGCCGCATGGAGCGCGGAAGAACGCGGGCTGCTGGGCTCCGAAACCTATGCGAACGCCCCTGTCTATCCGCTCGAAAAGACGGTAGCCAACCTGACGCTGGATATTCTGCAGACCGCGGGCGCGGCCAGAGACGTGCTGCTGATCGGCAAGGGCCAGGGTACGCTGGAGGACGATTTGGCGAAATATGCCGCCGCGCAGGGGCGCGCAGTGACGCCCGAGAGCCTGCCCGAGCGCGGCCTGTTTTACCGCGCGGATCATTTTTCGCTGGCCAAGCGCGGCGTGCCCGTGCTGCTGATGATGGGCATCGCCGGGGCTGCCGATCTGGTGGACGGCGGCACGGCGGCCGGCCAGGCGTGGGTCGATGCCTATACCGGCGAATGCTATCATCAGGCGTGCGACGCGGTGACCGCAGACTGGAACCTGGCCGGCGCGGTGCAGGACATTTCGGTGATGTACGCCATCGGATCGGACCTCGCGCATTCCGGCCGCTGGCCCGGCTGGAAGGACGGGTCCGAATTCAAGAAGATCCGCGATGCCAGTGCCGACATGCGCAAATAATCCCACTGATTTGAGCGGAGACCCCCGATGGCCCATTATGGCGACTATCAGAACCAGATCTACAACGCGGGCCTTAGCGGTGTCGTGCCCACGATACCGGTCGATTACGCGACCCTCGTCGCGCGCGCCGAGCAGGCGATGCCACCGTCGGTACTGAACTATGTACAGGGCGGCTGCAGTGACGAGCATACGCAGGATCACAATGCCGAAGCGTTCAGGCACTGGGGGATGACCCCGCGCATGATGGTCGATTGCCGCGAGCGCGACTTGTCGATCGAACTCCTCGGCCTCACACTCCCCACGCCGATTTTCATGAGCCCGATCGGCGTCAATGGCATCGCTACGCAGGACGGGCACGGCGATATCGCCGCAGCCAGGGCATCGGCGGCCACGGGCGTGCCGTTCAGCTCTTCGACGCTGTCCAACGATCCGCTCGAGGACGTGGCCACAGCGTGCGGCGCTACGCCTGCCTTCTTCCAGCTGTATACGCCCAAGGACAAGGAGCTGGCCGAGAGCCTGGTGAGCCGCGCGGAGGCCGCAGGCTACAAGGCGATCCAGGTGACGCTCGACACCTGGGTTACCGGATGGCGGCCGCGCGATCTTAACACCGCCAATTTTCCGCAGCTGCGCGGGGCCGTTCTGCAGAATTATTTCACCGATCCCATCTTCCGCTCGCGCCTCGAAAAGCCCCCGGAGGAAGATCTGCGCACCGCCATCGGCACTTGGGCCGCCACCTTCGGCAAGGTGCTGACCTGGGACGACATGGCCTGGCTGAAATCGGTCACCAAGCTGCCCATCGTCCTGAAGGGCATCTGCCATGGCGATGATGCGCGGCGCGGGATCGATGAGGGCGCGGACGCGATCTATTGCTCCAACCATGGCGGGCGGCAGGCCAACGGCGGTATTGCGGCGATCGACATGCTGCCCGATGTGGTAGCAGCAAGCGGCGACGTGCCGGTATTGTTCGACAGCGGCATCCGGTCGGGTACCGACGTGGTGAAGGCGCTCGCGCTTGGCGCCAGGGCGGTCGGCGTAGGGCGGCCCTATCTCTATGGTTTGGCGCTCGGCGGCGCGGCCGGGGCGGAGCATGTGCTGCGCTGCATCCTGGCCGAGGCGGACCTGCTGATGGCGGTGAATGGCTATCCCAATGTCGCCGCAGTGCGCGAGGCAGGCGCAAGGCGGGCGCGCTGAGGCGCAACCATCGGGCGCATGGCGCGCTGTCCGTTCAACCGGAAGCGTGGAGTAGCGTCATGAATGGATTTACCGAGAAAGACGTGCCCGACCAGACCGGGCGTACAGTCTTCATCACCGGCGCCAATGCCGGGATAGGCTTTCACGTCGCGCGCGTGCTGGCCGCAAAACATGCGCGGGTGCTCATGGGTTGCCGCTCTGAACAGCGCGCAAACAAGGCGATCCGGCAGATCAAGGCGGACCACCCGGTCGCGCAGCTGGAATTTGTTGCGATTGACCAGGCCGATCTGGCCAGCGTCCGCGCAGCGGCTGCGCGCGTGCTGGAGGAGCCGCGACTTGATCTGCTGATCAACAATGCCGGCATCATGGGCGGGCCGCTGCAGCGCACCAGAGACGGGTTCGAGTCGCAGCTGGGGGTTAATTATCTCGCCCCATTTGCGTTGACCGGGCTGCTGATCGACAAGCTGGAGAAAAGCCGCGGCAGCCGTGTGGTCACCACCGCCAGCATCGCGCACCGCCGCGGCAAAATCGATTTCGACGATCTGCAGGCCGATCGCCGCTATGATCCGTGGAAACGTTATGCGCAGTCAAAGCTGGCCGATCTGATGTTCGCCTATGAGCTGGACCGCAGGCTCGCGGCGGCGGGGCGCAAGACGCTCTCGGTTTCCGCGCACCCGGGCATGGCCGCGACCGAATTGATGCGCGACCTGCCGGCCCCGGTGCAGGCGTTCTCGCCCGCGCTGGGATCCGTGTTCAACAGCGCCGCGCAAGGTGCCTGGCCGACGCTGATGGCAGCGACGTCGCGGCAGGTTACCGGCGGCGACTATTGCGGGCCCAACAGAATGTTCGGGACGCGCGGCAAGGCGGTCAAGGTTGGCTCGACCAGGCTGAGCAGGGACAATGGCGCCGCGCGGCGGCTGTGGGACGTTTCGGTGGAGATGACGGGCGTCGATCCGCAGCTGGTTGCTATTTAAAATATCAACGCGCGCTATCCGGGGCTGCGCGGTTAACCGCGCGCAGGTCGCTTCATGTCGCGGAGTCACAAATTTTGCGTTGTGACGCATGCCCCCCAACCATCGGCCCGATCGTGCACGGCCCGCATCCGTCGGTGTGCTCAAGCAGTTTTGGCCATGCGGCGCACGCCAAACCGGTCGCCGTCGTCATCAGCTCTTGAGTCGCCCACGATCACGGCTATTCCTGTCCGCCATAACAAATAAGGCCGCTTACTTCGCGGCCAGGAGAGGGAATATCATGCGCTTCAGAAAGACATTCACCACCGCGCTGCTGCTTGGCGGCAGCGTCATTGCCATGCCGGCCGCGGCCAAGGAGGGCATGTTTACGCCCGATCAACTGCCTGAGATCGCTGATGATCTGAAGGACACCGGGCTGAAGATCGAGACAGACAAACTGGCCGATCTCACCGGCTTCCCGATGGGGGCCATCGTGTCGCTCGGCGGCTGCTCGGCCAGTTTCGTTTCGCCGCAGGGGCTGGTTGTTACCAACCACCACTGCGTGCGCGGATCGGTGCAGTACAATTCCACGGCGGACCTCAATTATCTGGAGAACGGGTTTCTCGCCAAGACCATGGCCGACGAAGTTCCGGCCGCGCCGGGCAGCCGCATTTACGTCACCACCCAGGATACCGACGTCACCGGCCGGATGACCGACGGTACCGCAAACCTGTCCGGTATCGCGCGCTACAATCTGATCGAGCAGCGCATGAAGGATATCGTGGCGGAGTGCGAGCAAGCGGCCGGCTATCGCTGTCAGGTCGCCAGCTTCTACGGCGGCGACCAGTACAAGCTCATCAAGCGGCTGGAGATCCGCGACGTTCGGCTGGTTTACGCGCCCGCCGATTCGGTCGGCAAATATGGCGGCGACGTCGATAACTGGCAGTGGCCCCGCCACACCGGCGATTTCGGCTTTTACCGCGCCTATGTCGCCCCCAATGGAACCGCAGCCGATTTTGCCGCAGCCAACGTACCCTATAAGCCCGAACATCATCTGAAGGTGAGTGCATCGGGCCTGACGGAAGGCGATTTCGTGATGGCCGCGGGCTATCCCGGCTCCACCAGCCGCTACGCCCGGCTGGCCGAGGTGCAGAACACGTTTGACTGGCAATATCCCACTTATGTGACGCTGCTCAACGACTGGATCGATACGATTGAGGCGGCCGCCCCGGACAAATCCGACGCGCGGGTGAAATATGAGGCACGGCTGGCCGGTCTCAACAATTACGAAAAGAACCTGCGCGGACAGATCGAGGGCGCGCGCAGCGTGGGTCTGGTCGATCGGCGGCGCGCGCGCGAGGCCTCGCTCAATAGCTGGATCGCCGCCGACGGCAAACGCGCCGGTTACGCCGATGCGATCACTCGGCTCGACGCGCTGACCGAGGAGTCGGCCGCGGCTGCCCGGCAGGATTTCTGGTATAATTTCGCGACCAATTCGCAGCTGCTTGGCACGGCGCAGCGGTTGTATCGGCTGGCCAAGGAGAAGGAAAAGCCGAATGCCGAGCGCGCGCCCGGCTTCCAGGAGCGCGACATGACCTTTTTCCGCCAGGGTCTGCAGGCACTCGACCGGCGCTTCGACGCGGGCGTCGACAAGGCCGAGTGGATGATGTTCCTGAACGGCTACAAGCGCCAGCCCGAGGCCGCGCATGTCGCCGTGTTCGACAAGGCACTGGGCCTGACGCCCGCGCTCACCGATGCGGCGCTCGGCAAGAAGCTGGACGCCTATTATGCCGGCACTGCGCTGGATGAGGCGGACAGGCGGCTGGCGCTGATGGACGCCAGCACCGCCGAGATCGAGGCGAGCAAGGATCCGTTCCTGAAGCTGGCTGCGGCGCTTTATGCGCACGACCGGATGCAGGAAGATGCGTCCAAAGACCGCTCCGGCCGCTCGATGGCGCTGCGCCCCGCCTACATGGAGGCGATCACCGCCTGGCAGCGGGAGAACGGCAAGGTCACCTATCCCGATGCCAACAGCACGCTGCGCGTGACCTATGGCACGGTGCTGGGCGGATCGCCCAAGGACGGCCTGATCTATACGCCGTTCACGACATTGGAGGGCATCACCGCCAAAGACACCGGTGAGGAACCGTTCAATGCGCCCCAGCGCGAACTCGATCTCATTCGCGCGAAGGATTACGGCCCTTATGCGCTCAAGAGTATCGGATCTGTGCCGGTGAACTTCCTGTCCGATCTGGACTCGACCGGCGGCAACTCAGGCTCGGCCACGATGAACGCGCGCGGCGAGCTGGTGGGCCTGTTGTTCGACGGCACATTCGAGAGCGTGAATTCGGACTGGGATTTCGATCCGCGCACCACGCGCACCATTCATGTCGACACCCGCTACATGCTGTGGACGATGGACAAGGTCGATGCCGCGGACGCGCTGATCGCCGAGATGGATATCGTGAAATAGGGTTGGCAAACCGGATCAGCGCCCGACCCCCTCCCAATTGCGGGAGCGGGCGCGCCGCGTCCAAAAAAAACGGGCGGCTGCTTGCCCGCCCGTTTCCCGGCATTACGCGCCGGTCAAAGCCGATGACTGAAGTCTAAAGGGGCGCAAGCACGCCCCCTGGCGCGTCAGTTGACCGCGTCTTTCAATGCTTTGCCAGCCTTGAACTTGGGCTGGGTCGAGGCAGGGATTGTCATCGGTTCGCCGGTGCGCGGATTGCGGCCCGTGGAGGCCTTGCGCTGCGATATCGAAAAGGTGCCGAAGCCGACGAGACGTACGTCGCCGCCGTCTTTCAGCGTGGACGTGATGGTGTCGAAAACAGACTCGACGGCCTTGCTGGCGTCGGACTTGGTGAGGCCGCTGGTGTCGGCAACCTGGTTCACGAGATCTTGCTTGTTCATTGGCGAAATGCCCCCTCTGCTATCTTTATCTGATTCATCGGAATCGCGGCTTTGCCGTGGCGCGGAGTTAGGAGCAGCCCATCCGAACTGTCAAAGGAAAATCCCGCGTTTCCGCCATTTTCAGCGCATGGTTCGGCCCGTCAATGGGTTACGGCAGCCCCCTGACCTGCCGCCGGTGCACCCGGCTGCGCCAGGGCAGGCGTCCATGCCGCCAGCTCGTCCGCTTCGGTCCAGGCGATCGGCTCCAGCTTTTCGGTCAGTGCGAGGGCCAGCACCTCGTCAACATGGCTCACCGGGATGATCTCCAGCCCGGAAGTGATGTTGGCCGGAATTTCGGCCAGGTCCTTGCGATTTTCCTCAGGGATCAACACCGTGGTGATGCCGCCACGCAGCGCCGCCAGAAGCTTCTCCTTCAGGCCCCCGATCGGCAGCACGCGTCCCCGCAACGTCACCTCACCGGTCATCGCCACCTCGCGGCGCACCGACACGCCGGTCAGCGCAGAAATGATTGCGGTGACCATGCCGACACCGGCCGAGGGGCCGTCCTTGGGTACCGCGCCTTCGGGAAGGTGGATGTGCACATCCTTGCGCGCAAAGATGCTGGGTTTGATCCCGTAACTTGGCGCGCGCGCCTTCACGAAGCTCAGCGCGGCCTGAATCGATTCGTTCATCACATCGCCCAGCTTGCCGGTGGACCGGATCTGCCCCTTGCCGCCAACGGTCACGGCTTCGATCGTGAGCAACTGTCCACCCACTTCGGTCCAGGCTAGCCCGGTCACCGCGCCGATCTGGTTTTCCTCCTCGCCGATATCGTGGCGGAATTTGCGCACCCCGGCATAGTCGGACAGATTGGCCGGAGACACCGTCATCGCGGCATATTTCTTCTCGAGAATGCCGCGCAGCACCTTGCGCGCCAGCTTGGCGATCTCGCGTTCGAGCGTGCGTACGCCGGCCTCGCGCGTGTAATAGCGGATCAGGTCGCGCAGCGCGTCTTCGGTCAGCTCGAATTCGCCTTCGGTCAGGCCGTGCGCCTCGATTTGCTTGTCGATCAGGTGCCGCTTGGCAATCTCGACCTTTTCGTCCTCAGTATAGCCTTCCAGCCGGATGATCTCCATCCGGTCCAGCAGTGGCTGCGGCAGGTTCATGGTGTTGGCGGTGCACACGAACATCACGTCCGACAGGTCGATATCGATCTCAAGATAATGGTCGTTGAACTTGCCATTCTGTTCGGGGTCCAGCACCTCTAGCAGGGCGGACGCCGGATCGCCGCGAAAATCCTGACCGAGCTTGTCGATCTCGTCGAGCAGGAACAGCGGGTTCATCGTGCCCGATTTCTTGAGATTGGACACCACCTTGCCCGGCAGCGAACCGATGTAGGTGCGGCGATGGCCGCGGATTTCGGCCTCGTCGCGCACGCCGCCCAAGGACTGGCGCACAAACTCTCGCCCGCAGGCCTTGGCGATCGAGCGTCCAAGCGAGGTTTTGCCGACACCAGGCGGCCCGACGAGGCACAGGATCGGGCCCTTCAATTTGTTGGTGCGCGCCTGGACCGCCAGATATTCGACGATCCGGTCCTTCACCTTTTCCAACGCATAGTGATCGTCGTCGAGCACGTCCTGCGCCTGCGCGATGTCTTTTTTCAGGCGCGACTTCTTGCCCCACGGCAGCCCCAGCAACGTATCGAGATAATTGCGCACCACGGTCGCCTCTGCGCTCATCGGCTGCATGCCCTTGAGCTTCTTGAGCTCGGACTGCGCTTTGGCCTTGGCTTCCTTGGACAGTTTCAGTTTTTCGATCTTCGATGTCAGCTCGGCGATCTCGTCGCCATCCTCACCGTCGTTCGATCCCAGCTCGCGCTGGATCGCCTTCATCTGTTCGTTGAGATAATATTCGCGCTGGGTCTTCTCCATTTGCCGCTTCACGCGGCCGCGGATTTTCTTTTCGACCTGCAGAACGCCGAGTTCGCCTTCCATGAAGGCAAAGGTCATCTCCAGCCGCTTCATCACGTCGGTCTCGACCAGCAGGGTCTGCTTGTCGGCCACCTTGATATTGATGTTGGCGGCAATCGCATCAGCCAGCATCCCGGCGTCGTCGATCTCGCCCAGCTGCACCGCCGTTTCGGCTGGCAGCTTGCGGTTGAGCTTGGAATAATTTTCGAACTGATCGATCACCGAGCGCATCAGTGCCTGCACGTCCTTGCCCTCAACCGCCGCCTCCTCGACTAAGGAAACATCGGCCGCGGTGTAGCCATCGATCTCGCTCAGATCGTTCAACGTTGCCCGCTGTTTGCCTTCCACCAGCACGCGCACGGTGCCGTCGGGCAGCTTGAGCAGCTGCATGATCGATGCGGTAACGCCCATCTCGTACAGATCGTCGCGCTGCGGATCATCCTCGGCCGGATCAAGCTGCGCAATCAGGACGATCTCCTTGTCGGTTTCCATCGCTTTTTCCAGTGCGATTACGGACTTGTCCCGGCCCACGAACAACGGCACGATCATGCCCGGATAGACAACGATGTCGCGCAGCGGCAACAGCGGAAAACTCTGACTCATATACACTCCCATCGACCGCGAACTCCCACGCGGCGCGTACTTGATATGGTGGGCGGACCCGCCCCCTGCAACCGCGCCTCAGAACGGCAGCTTGAAGCCCGGCGGCAGCGGCAGACCGGCGGTCATGTCACCCATTTCCTTCTGCGCGGCGGCATCGGCCTTGCCGCGCGCATCGTTGATGGCCGCGGCGACCAGATCTTCCAGCATCTGCTTTTCGCTCAGCGCCATCAGACTGTCGTCGATCGCGACCGAGCGGATCGAACCCTTGGCCGTCGCGACGATCCTGACCAACCCGCCGCCGGCCACGCCCTCGACTTCGATATTCTCCAGCTTGCCCTGCGATTCTTCCATCTGCTTCTGGATGTTTTGCGCCGCTTCCTGCGCAGCCTTGATCATCGATTCCATGTCTTTCATGCGTTTGCACTCCATTGCTGCGGATCAACATCCGCCTGTGTTTCCAGAACGACGGCATCCGGAAAGGCTTCCAGCGCCGCCTTGACCATGGGCGATTCGCGCAGCGCCGCGCGCTGCGCATCGGCGTTGCTGTTCTCGCTCTCGCTCTGTGAAGGCGCCGCCTCGCCTGCGCCCTGCTCCACTGTCCAGCGCGTGCCGGTCAGCTTGTACAGCACGTCGCGCACGTCGCCCTCGAACCCGTCCGGAAGGCGCCCGGCTGGCTGATAGATCAGCTCAGGTGGCGCGTAGCGGACCAGCCGCATCGCATCGCTCATAATCGCGGCAACCAGCGGACGCTCTGGCTCCACCAGATCGATCAGCGCTGCGAAATCGGCTGGCATTGCCATCTCGCCGCTCTGGTCCGCGCTCCACGGTGGAGGTTCGGGCGACGAGGTTTCTGGTGCCGGCGGAGCGGAGGGCGTCGGGGGCACCGCCGCGCCTGTACTAGGACCTGCAGCGCCGTTGTGTGCGATCATGCGCGCCAACTCGCCTGGATCGGGCAAAGTAGCCGCGTGCATGAGCCGCAGCAGCGCCATCTCGCACGCCTGCATCGGCATGGCCGCGCCCCGCACTTCGTCATGGCCTTTCAGCAGCAGCTGCCACAGACGGTGGAGAACGGGGAATGACAGGCGATCCCCCCATTGGCGCAGCGCCGCGCGGGCCTCCTCCGACAAGGAGGGATCGGCATGACCGCCGGCCTTGGACAGCGTGACCAGATGAACCTCGGATAACAAGCCGGACAGGATCGACAATGGCTCAACGCCCAGAATGTGCTGTTCCTTGAGCGCGGCCAGCATGGCGGGCACGTCGCCGTCCAGCAGCAGGCCGAGCAGCCGCCGGATCGCGCCGCGATCGCTGAGCCCCAGCATATCGCGCACCTGATCGGCGGTGACCTGGCCGTCGCTGTCTGTGTCCGACCCGGCCATATCGGCATGAGCGATCGCCTGATCCAGGATCGACAGTCCGTCGCGCACCGATCCTTCGGCCGCATGCGCGATCAGAGCGATCGCTTCGTCCTCGGCGCGCACCCCTTCCAGCGCGACGATGCCGCTGAAATGCCGCGTCAGCAGGTCAATCGGAATCCGTTTCAGATCGAACCGCTGGCAGCGCGACAGGACGGTGACCGGCACCTTTTGCACTTCGGTGGTGGCAAACAGGAATTTGACATGCGGCGGCGGTTCTTCGAGCGTCTTCAACAGCGCGTTGAACGCGTTCTTCGACAGCATGTGCACTTCGTCGATAATGTAGATTTTGTACCGCGCCGAGACCGCCGCGTAGCGCACCGCCTCGATAATCTCGCGCACATCATCGACGCCGGTGTGGCTGGCCGCATCCATTTCGATCACATCGATATGCCGCCCTTCGGCAATCGCGCGGCATGGCTCGCACATGCCGCACGGATCGATGGTAGGGCCGTCGTCGCCGTCCGGGCCGATGCAGTTCAACGCCTTGGCGATCAGCCGCGCGGAGGACGTCTTGCCCACCCCGCGCACACCGGTCATCAGGAATGCGTGCGCCAACCGGTCGCGCTTGATCGCGTTGGCCAGCGTCTGCACCATGGCGTCCTGACCGATCAGCGCGGAAAAACTCTGCGGCCGATATTTGCGCGCCAGCACGCGATAGGCCGGAACTGGCGTGGCTATCGTCGCGGTAGCGGCGGGGGCGGCAGGCGCGGGCAGGTCCAGGCCCAAGTCCAAGCCCAGCGCATCCTCCGGCATATCGGGATCGCGCGGCGTCAGATCGGGATCATTGGAATCGGGCATCGCCGGGCAATGTAGGGCGGCAATGCCGCGCTGTCGAACCGCGTGCGGCGAAATCCGTGGATAAGCCGTGACGGCCCGCGGCATCCACGATCCAACCTGTCGAACTGTCAGGAAAAGTAGGAGACGGACGACCCGCAGCGAATATCGTTACGGCTGCTTCCGTCAGGACCTGACCGGGTTGGCGAATGCCACGTCCGCCCGACTCCCGCCCACGCCCATGGCGAAAACGGGAGGGGAATGCAAGATCAGTGCGTGCAGCCTAGATCAACGGCATGCCGCAGCCATATGGTCCGCAGCGACGGCCGAAACCCGCGCGATGGCGGCATCCGCACCGCGTCAGACGCCCTGCATGTTCCGGCTTTCGTCCGGAATGCGCACGGTGAGGCCGTCCAGTTCGTCGGTGAGGTCGATCTGGCAGCAGAGGCGGCTGGTGCGGCGCGCCCCGGCTGCGAGATCGAGCATGTCCTCCTCCTCTTCGCTGGCGGGCGGCAGGCGATCGAACCAGTCGGCATCGACGATGACATGGCAGGTGGAGCAGGCCATCTGCCCCTCGCACGTGCCCTCCAGCGGCTGGCCGTGCGCCTGGCCGAGCCGCAGCAGATTGTCGCCGGGTGCGCCCTGGATATCGCTCTGGGTCTGGCCATCGCGCGACAGGAAAGTGACGGTTACCATGGCCCTTATTGCGCCTCTGCGGCCCGATTGATCAAGTGGGCAGCGCGTTCCAGCTCCTGCGCTGTGCTGTAGCGCCCGAAACCGAGCCGAATCGCACTTTTGATAGCGTCAGCGCCCAATCCAAGCGCCCCGAGAACATGGCTGGGCCGGCCCGATCCGCTGGCGCAGGCCGATCCGGCGGAAAACAGCACGCCGCGCACATCCGACATCAGCCGCGCGACATCCAGCCCGTTGCGGCGAATGCTGAGGTTGCCGGGATAGCGCTGCCCGGTCGATCCGTTGATCGTCCAGTCGGCAAACAGCGTGCGCGCCTGGTCCCACAGCGCCGCCACATGGGCAGCGTCCGCGTCGCGGCGATCGGCAGCGATCCTGGCGGCCGCGCCAAAGCCCGCGCACAAGGCCGGCGAAAGCGTGCCCGAACGCAGCCCCTGCTCCTGCCCGCCGCCATGGATCAGCGATTCGATCTCCACCCCATCGCGCAGCCACAACGCGCCGATGCCCTTGGGACCGTGGATCTTGTGCGCGCTGATCGCGATCATGTCGGCATCCTGCGGTATCGGCACGCGGCCATAGCCCTGTACGGCATCGCAGAAGAACAGCGCGCCGGCCGACCTTGCCAGTGCAGCCAGATCGTCCAGCGGCTGGATCACGCCGATCTCGTTGTTGACCGCCATGGCCGCCACGATGGCGGTGTCGCCATCGATCGCGGCGCGGGCGGCATCCAGATCGACCAGCCCGTCCGGCCGCACCGGCAGCAGCGCAAGCTCATGACCCTGTCGATCGAGCCAGAACGCGGTGTCGCGCACGGCGGCATGCTCGGTTGCTATCGTCACGATCTTGCGGCGCGTGCCGGTGCTGAAGGCCTCGCCGCGCGCGCCCGCACGCAGAGCGCCGATCAGGCCCATATTGATGGCCTCGGTCGCGCCACTGGTAAAGATGGTGCGCCCCCCGTCCGGCAACAGCGCGGCGACCTGATCGCGCGCGATCGCGACGGCGGCTGCCGCCTGCCTGCCGCCGCCGTGGCTGCTGTGCGGGTTCCAGTAGCCCGCATCGATCCAGTGCGTCATCGCGGCGGCCGCCTCCGGCGCCATCGGCGTGGTGGCCTGATAGTCGAGATAGATCGGTTCGGTCATGGCGCCATCTGTTTCCAAACGCCCAGAAACCGCGCGACATCCGCCGCGCGCGTCTGCGGGCCAAAGCTCACACGGATCACCTCGCCCGCAGCCTCCGGACTCCAGCCCATGGCGGTGAGGACGTGGCTCGGCCTGATCGTACCCGAGGAACAGGCGCTGCCCGCCGAAACCGCGATGCCGGCCATGTCAAAGCGCACCAGCTGGGCCCGCGCGCTTTTTCCCGGCATGCGGTAGCTCGCGATCGTCGCCAGGCGCGCGGAGCCGGCGGCCACGATGTCGCCGCCAGCCGCCACAATCTGCTCATCCAGCGTGGACCGCAGGGCTACGGCCTGATCCAGCCAGCCCGCATCCTGCTCCAGCGCCGCCGCCATGCCGAGCGCGCCGGGCAGGTTCTGCGTGCCGGCGCGATAGCCCTGCTCCTGCCCGCCGCTCGGCTGCAGCAGCGACAGATCGCGCAGCAGCAGCGCGCCCATCCCCGGCGGCCCGCCGAACTTGTGCGCCGAAATCGCAATCATGTCGGCGGCCTGAGGCAGCGGCATCTTGCCCGCGCCCTGCGAGCAATCGGCAAACAACCTCCCCTCGTTCAAGCGGACCAGCTGTGCGATGTCATCCAGCGGCTGGATCACGCCGGTCTCGTTGTTGAGCTGTTGCACCGCGATCATGCTGCCGGGGCGGTGTGCGCAATATTCGCCTAGGTGATCGATGGCGACGATCCCGTCCGCCTCCACCGGCAGCCGATCGGCGGTGGGCGCGGCGCGCAGGACGGCATCATGCTCCGTCGCGCCGATCGCTGAGACCGGGATCGCACTGCGCTGCAGCGCGATGCCAATCGATTCGCTGGCGCCGCTGGTGAAAATCACCGTGCCATCCCAGCCGAGCACCGCCGCGATGCGCGCGCGCGCATCCTCCAGCAATAGCCCCGCCGCCCGGCCGGCCGCGTGCGGAGAACTGGGGTTTGCCCAGCGCTCCATCGCCTCCTCCATGGCCGCACGCACCGCTGGCAGCACCGGCGTGGTCGCGGCATGATCGAGATAGAGCGGGAAATCGGGCATGTTGGTCCATCTTTATTGCAGTTGGCACGGCAATTTCTATATAGCCGCTATCGTATCGCGCCGTCCGTCCGGATGCGCCGCCTCCTTATAGCGGACAATCACCCCCATGCCCGAAGTCATTATCCCCGGTCCCGAAGGACGGCTCGAGGGCCGCCTTGCCCCCGCGCCGCGTCCGCGCGCGCCCGTAGCCATGATCCTGCATTCGCACCCCAAGGCGGGCGGCTCAATGAACGAGCGGATCACCCAGAATCTGTTCAAGACGTTCAAACAGCGCGGGTTCCTGACGCTGCGCTTCAATTTTCGCGGCGTCGGCCGAAGCCAGGGCGAGTTTGATAATGGGATCGGCGAACTCAGCGACGCCGCTTCCGCGCTTGATTGGGTGCAAAGCTTTCACGAGGAAGCGCAGACGACCTGGATTGCGGGCCATAGTTTTGGCGCATGGATCGGCATGCAGTTGCTGATGCGCCGTCCGGAGATTCGCGGTTTCGTGTCGATCAGCCCGCCAGCCAACATGTATGATTTCAGCTTTCTGGCCCCCTGCCCCAGTTCGGGCATCATCATCCAAGGCAAGGAAGACGATATCGTAACGCCGAACGGAGTGCAGAAGCTGGTCGACAAGCTGCGCACCCAGAAGCACATCACCATCCATCACGACGAAATCCCGCGCGCCAATTTTCTCTACGATGGCGAGCAGGAAGCGCTGATGAAGTCGGTCGACAATTATCTCGACATGCGGCTGGACCCCAATTCGCCGATCAAGTGAAGGTGGTGGGCTGCTGCCCCGCGCTGCCAAGGCCATAAGGATTGCGGATATTGCAGCGCGTGAGAGGCCGACTTTACCGGCCTTCCGCCGCCCGGTCCACCGCCGCCTGGCCCGCTAAGGTCTGGTCCGCTAAGGTCTGACCTGATTGCGTCGGCAGCGACCAGATCGCCAGATTGGCGAACATCACCAGCGCGGCGATCACCATCAGCCATATTTTTTTGCGTTCTCCGCCGCGGCTGTGAAGCACATAGGCACCCGCCAGCAGCGCGATGCCCGCGATCATAAGGACAGAAAGAATGACATTGGTCATGTCGCAGCCCTAGCCGAATTCCCGCCGCGGTTCCATATCCCGTCCACACGCGCTGTCCGCCATATTGCGGTTGGCGAGCAGGCACGGCATCGCTAGACGGACGGCCAACGGGACCCGCGCCCCGTCATCATCACGAGGAGCCACCCCATGCGCATCGCCATCGCTTCGGACCACGCCGCGATCGAGCTGAAAGCCGCGCTTGCCGATATGATGCGCGCGGCGGGCCATCAAGTGGACGATCTCGGGCCGGCGGACGCCGCCAGCGTCGATTATCCCGATTACGGCTACACGCTGGCCCATGCCGTGGCTTCCGGATCGGCCGAGCGCGGCGTCGCCCTGTGCGGATCGGGCATTGGCATATCGATAGCGGTGAACCGCAATCCTGCCTGCCGCAGCGCGCTGGTGTCTGAGGTGCTGTCGGCCACGCTCGCGCGTTCGCACAATGATGCCAATGTAATCGCGATGGGCGCGCGGTTGGTCGGCATCGAACAGGCCAAGGCGTGCCTGACCGCGTTCCTCGCCACCGATTTCCTCGGCGATCGCCATCAGCGGCGCGTCGACAAGCTCAGCCATCCACCAGCCCTGGAGAATGCCCGATGAACACCATAATTGACCGCAAGGTCCGCCCCGACGGGTTTTTCGATGCGCCGCTGGTGAAAACCGATCATGCGGTGGCCGAGGCCATCTCGGCCGAGCTGCGGCGCGAGCGCAAGCAGATCGAACTGATTGCGTCCGAGAATATCGTCAGCCAGGCCGTGCTGGAAGCGCAGGGGTCGGTGTTCACCAACAAATATGCCGAAGGTTATCCCGGCAAGCGTTATTATCAGGGCTGCGCGCCGTCTGATACGGTGGAGAAGCTGGCGATCGATCGGGCCAAGATGTTGTTTGATTGTGCCTATGCCAATGTCCAGCCGCATAGCGGCGCGCAGGCCAATGGCGCGGTGCTGCTGGCGCTGATCAAACCCGGCGACACCATATTGGGCATGAGCCTGGACGCTGGCGGGCACCTCACCCATGGCGCGGCGCCGGCGATGTCAGGCAAATGGTTCAACGCGGTGCAATATGGCGTGCGCGAGGAGGACCAGCTGATCGATTACGACGATGTCGAGCGGCTGGCGATGGAGCACAAGCCCAAGCTGATCTTCGCGGGCGGCTCGGCCTATCCGCGGCATATCGATTTTGCCCGGTTCCGCGCTATCGCGGACAAGGTGGGCGCTTATCTGCAGGTGGATATGGCGCATTTCGCCGGGCTGGTGGCGGCTGATATGCACCCGAGCCCGCTGCCGCACGCGCACGTCGTCACCACCACCACGCACAAGACGCTGCGCGGCCCGCGCGGCGGCATGATCCTGTCGAACGATGAAGCGCTGGGCAAAAAGCTCAACAGCGCGGTGTTCCCCGGCCTTCAGGGCGGACCGCTGATGCACGTCATCGCCGCCAAGGCGGTGGCCTTTGGCGAGGCGCTTCGGCCGGAGTTCCGCAGCTACACCGCCGCCGTGCTGGAAAACGCCAAGGCGCTGGCGCAGCGGCTCAAGGATCGCGGCGCGGACCTGGTGGCGGGCGGCACCGACACGCATGTCGCGCTAATCGATCTGCGGCCGCTGGGCGTCACCGGCAGGGATGCCGACGAGGCGCTGGAACGTGCATCGATCACCTGCAACAAGAACGGCATCCCGTTCGATCCGCTGCCGCCGACCAAGACCAGCGGCATCCGCGTCGGATCGCCCGCTGGCACCACCCGCGGCTTCGGTATCGCGGAATTTCAGGAGATCGGCGATATGGTGGCCGACGTGCTGGACGGCCTGCGCGACAAGGGAGAACAGGGCGATCCCACTGTGGAGGCTGATGTCAAGAAACGCGTCGAGGCGCTGTGTGATCGCTTCCCGATCTACGAAGTCCAATAGGCGGCCAGGGCCGATTGGCTAATTGAAAGACCACCATGCGCTGCCCCTATTGCGCCCATGACAACAGCCAGGTGAAGGACAGCCGCCCCAGCGAAGACGGGGCGGCCATCCGGCGGCGGCGGCAGTGCGAGAGTTGCGCGGCGCGGTTCACCACGTTCGAGCGGATCCAGCTGCGCGACGTCACCGTTATCAAGAGCGAGAACCGGCGCGAGAGTTTCGATCGGTCCAAGCTGGAAAAATCGATCGCACTCGCCTGCCGCAAGCGCAGCGTGGCGCAGGAGCGGATCGACCAGCTGGTCTCCGGAATCCAGCGCCAACTGGAGACCAGCGGCGACAGCGAAGTGCCCGCCGGACGCATCGGCCAGATGGTGATGGAGGGGCTTCAGCAGCTCGACAGCGTGGCCTATATCCGCTTCGCATCGGTCTACAAGGACTTCACCGAGGCGCGCGATTTCGAGGAGTTTGCGGGCACGGTGAAGGACATCGGCGGCCAGTAAACCGTCCGTCCCTGCGGCAATTCGACAGCGCGGGTCTTTCGGCGTTAAGTTTTTATCTCTATCGTCGGCCCATGGCCAAACGCGTCGCCATTATCCTGGGTCTCGTTGTCGCTGCGCTTTTGGCGGGGTTGGCTGGCGTGGAACTGTTGGGCGGGCCCTTCATCTCGCGAGGGCCGGACGACGCGCCGCCCGCCGTCCAGCGCTATGCCCTGGGCCGCGATATCTACCGATCAGAGGACTACAACGTCGACACGCGTTATGCCCCCTATGAACCGGGCGGCAAGCGCATAGCCAGGCCCACCATCGGTGGTGCGCGCGCGCTGGAGCCTTATCAGGCGGCCCGGCCGGATCACCGCATCGTTTTCGATACGAACTGGCAGCCTGTGCTGGAGGAGGGGGGAACAATTGATTACGACATGATCGACCCGCCGGTGCGCCCCAAACCCCGCCCGCGCCCATCGCCCGCAGCGGCCCCGGCCAATGCCCCGCAAAATCTGTTGCCCGGCGAATTTCGACGGACCGAAACACCGGTTCGGGCCGTGACCGATCCTGCGCCGGACACGCCCCCGGTCGCGCCGTCGCCGTCACTTGCGCCAGCGCCAGCGCGCAGCGACGCGGTGACCGACACGGAGAGGCGGATCAACGACATCACGCGCGCAAGCGCCCGTCGGCACGCCGCACCAGCCGACAGTACGGACCAGCCGGGCATCTGAACGAGCGCGCACGGTCACCGCGCGGAACCGCAGACGGTGCGCCACGTTAACGCCCCTGAACATCATGTTCGGCGGGATGACAGCGATGAGTTATGGTAGATTGACGACCCGCTTTCTGATGCTGACCGCTCCGGCGTCAGCACTTGCCGTACTGATCGCCTGGCTCACCTACGTCTGACCGCCCACCATATGGATGGTGGAACGCCGTTTCCCAGCGCTCGTTTTTTGCAATCCAAGGAGATTTGACATGGCAACAACCAATTGGGGCACTGCCCGTTATGAGGGTTTGGGCAAAGACGGCAAGGGACATGTTTCGGTTCAGTCCGGCGCGCTCGACAACCAGCCCTATGGCTTCAACACCCGCTTCGAGGACGCCAAGGGGACCAACCCCGAGGAGCTGATCGCCGGCGCGCACGCCAGCTGCTTCACCATGGCGCTGGCCTTTGCGCTGGCTGATGCCGGTTTTAAGGACGGCGTGCTCGATACGAAATCAGTCGTCACGCTGGAGAAGGAAGACGGCGGATTCAAGGTTGCCAAGTCCGCGCTGATGCTCACCGCGCAGATCGCCGACATCGACGAGGCAAAGTTTGCCGAGATTGCCGATGGTGCCAAGAAGAACTGTCCGATCTCGAAGCTGCTGAACTGCGACATTACGCTGGAGCACACACTGAACAACGCGTTCGCGGTGGGTTGAGCGCACCGTCCAGTCATGACATCAAGCGGCCGTGCCATGTTGGCGCGGCCCCTTTTCTGGCATCAAGCTTTTACGTGCAACGCAGCGGATGCCCCCTCCAAATTTCGCCGCAAGCTGTCTCGAGACATCGATTTCATAGCGGCGCGTGGTCTTTGGCGGCCGGGCTGTGCGCCCCGGTCTGTGCGCCCCGGTCTGTGAACATTCGGCCCCTGTATATTCGGTCTTTTGGGGGCAAAAAAATGGGGGCCGACATTGCTGCCGGTCCCCACTCGCCTGACATCCGCCACCGCCGATCCGAAGACCGAAGACAGACGTCCGTCTGGCGTACGGCTCGATAACCGCGCGAAACGATCATCCAACCGGCCCCGCCGTTCGCGATCCTGCTCCGAAGAACGGTGGTTCGCGTCCCGGTGATGGGACCCCGATCAAGCAGCCATCCCATCCGAAGATAGATGCTGCGGCTTCATCGGCCGATCGGTTCGGTTTCCTTGCGCTTCCCTGCCTTTCGGCGGCTTCGGCGTCCGGCCCGTGGCCTTTCGATGATGTAGGAATGCCACTGACCGCGTGAAGCTGCAACAAGACAGACGAAACTTGTCCACAGAGCGTAGGATGAGCGGTGGACAGGACCGGCAAAAGCAACAGAAAGACCGCACGGCAACCGCTCGATTGCCGGTGCCCGAAATATTCTAACTCTGAGAATCGGGAAAGCGGTCTCTGGACCGTGCCCAGAGACCGCTTACGAATCACTCCGGCTGGAGCTGGGAGGGAGGAGGAGGAGGAAAGCCGCCTGCCGGAGGAAGGGCCGGTTGTTCACCGGCTATGCAATATAGATACGCCCCCGCACAACAAACTCAATTGCAGTGTAAAACTGACCGGTTGAGAAAATTGCAACAGATACTGTGTCTGTCCAGCCCTTGGCTACATGTGCCCTCCGTCTTCCGACTTGCGATGTGGACTGCCGTAATCCGGCTTGCCTCCGTCATCATCGGGATAGGCAGCCGGTGTTGTTTCGGACTGATTATCTTTGCCGCCATCCGGCCCTTGCGGCTTGTTCGGCGTCCCGCGATCCTTTGGTCCGGACGGGGCCTGCGGTTTGTCATCCTGGTCGTGATTGCCGTATCCACTGCCGCTCATCGCGCTTACTCCTCCTCGTCACCATCGTCGTCCAGCCCATCCTGGCCGGACGTGTCGGACACCTCGTGGAGCTCTTCCTCGGCGGCATAGCCCTCGGTAATCGACTGGCCGCGATCGGGCGTCAGATCGTCAACGATCGCGCCGCTTTTGTGATTGCGGCCCTCCGTCTCGAGGATTTCTGCGCGTTGCGACTCGTCATAGCCTTCCAGCTCTTCGGTCTGGTTCGGGTTTTCGTCGGGATAATCAGGCATGATGCGGTTCCTTTTTCAACAAACCGTCAACGGCGGGCTGGGCGAACGCGTTCCCCTGACCCGTCCCGAAAAACACGGCGCCCGCCGACAAATCCGTCAGGCGGGGTCGATGCTGTTGTGCGGCAGCCCCGCATCAACAATGCCGCCATCGACCGTGAGCGTGGAGCCAATCACATAATCGCCCGCGCGGCTGGCCAGATAGACCGCCGCGCCCGCCATGTCCTCGGGCTCGCCAATCCGCTTGGCCGGGATGCCCTTGGCCACCGCATCGCCAAAATCGCGCGCCGCCTTGTTCATGTCTGACTGATAAGCCCCGGGTGCGATCGCGGTAACCACGATCCCATCGCTCACCAGCCGCGCGGCCATGCGCTTGGTCAAGTGCAAGATCGCTGCTTTCGATGCGTGATAGCTGTAGGTTTCCCACGGGTTCAACTTGCGTCCGTCGATCGAGCCGATGTTGATCACCTTGGCCGGTGCGTCCATCGATCCGGCCGCTTTGAGCAGCCCGTGCAGCGCCTGCGTCAGGAAGAACGGCCCCTTTACGTTGACATCCATCACCTTGTCCCAGCCAGCTTCAGGAAACTCGGCGAACTGCGCGCCCCATGCAGCGCCGGCATTGTTTACCAGAATGTCGAGCCTGTCCTCTTTTTCGCCGATGGCTTTCGCTAAAGCGCGGCAACCTTCCACTGTGCCGACATCGCCGGGGATGGCGATCACCTTGTCACCCAACTCCGCCACGGTGGACTCCAGCTGTTCGACCTTGCGCGCGCTGATATAAACGCGCGCGCAGCCCGCGCCGAGGAAACCCTCCACGATCATACGGCCGATACCGCGCGAACCGCCGGTAACCAGCGCCACTTTGCCGTCTAGTGAAAACAGTTTCTGTATGTCCATGCGTGTCTCTCCTAATATTCTTGCCGTCATTGCGATCGCTGCGAAGGGAGCCATGGCGGCTCCAGCGCCGTCATCGAGCTGAATAGCCGTGTCGCCCTTGGCTCCCTGCCGTGATGCTGTGTATGTCCGCTTATCCTCAACCGCCCGCCTTTAACGTCTCGCGTGCGATGATGCTGCGCTGGATCTCGCTCGTGCCCTCGTAGATGCGGAACAGGCGCACGTCGCGGTAGAAGCGTTCGATGCCGTAATCGGCGATATAGCCCGCACCGCCGTAAACCTGCACGGCACGGTCTGCGACGCGGCCGACCATTTCCGATGCAATCAGCTTGGTCGCGGCGCAATCGAGCGTAATGCTCTCGCCCGCGTCGCGCTTGCGCGCCGTCTGCTCGACCAGAGCCCGCGCGGCCATGCATTCAGCCTTGCTGTCAGCGATCTGCGCCTGGATCATCTGGAAGCTCGCTATCGGCTTGCCGAACTGTTTACGCTCGCTGGCATAGCCAACCATGTCGGTGATCAGCCGCTCGGCTGCGCCCACACACACCCCGCTGATATGCAGCCGCCCGCGGTCGAGCACGCGCATGGCCACCTTGAACCCCTCGCCTTCCGCGCCGAGCCGGTTTTCGACCGGCACTTCGACATCGTCGAAATTGACGTCACAGACGTGCGCGCCCTGCTGGCCCATCTTCTTCTCATGCGCGCCGACCGAAAGCCCTTGGCTGTGACGCGGGACGAGGAAGCTGGATACGCCATGTGCGCCCTCCCCGCCGGTCCGCGCCATGACCGTAAACAGGTCCGCCTTGTCGGCATTGGTGATGTAGCGCTTCGATCCGTTCAGCCGGTATACGCCCTTGGCCTCATCCAGCGTTGCCCGGGTCTTCACGCTGGCCGCGTCGGAGCCCGCGTCAGGCTCGGTCAGCGCGAAGCTGGTAATGATCTCTCCGCTCGCGATTTTGGGCAGCCATTTGCGCTTCTGCTCGTCGGTGCCGCTCATCACCAGGCCCTGGCTGCCGATCCCGACGTTGGTGCCGAAGGTGGAGCGCATGGCCGGCGAGGTATGCCCGATGGCGATGGCCACGCCGATTTCCTCAGCCATGGTCAGGCCTATGCCGCCATATTCCTCCGGAATAGTGAGCCCGAACAAGCCGAGCTGCTTCATCTCGTCGATCAGGTCCTGGGGGATTTCGTCCTCATCGCCCACCTGCCCTTCGAGCGGGCGCAGGCGTTCGGTAACGAAGCGGGTGATCGTCTCGATAAGCTGATCGTAAGTGTCTTTGTCGAGGGGCATTTGTTTCTCCCCCCTCCCTTTCAAGGGAGGGGCCGGGGGTGGGTGTTGAACGAAACGGCTCGATGTCGCTTCGGGCTTCTGGGTGGGGGCAGATGCTCGCCTTCGCTCGCGCCCACCGCTGATCCCCTTCCCGCAAACGGGGAGGGGATCTACTCAATATCCGCTGAGTTCGGCCACGCGGTTGGCGTGATAATTGGCATCGCCCATATATTCGGCCAGGGCGCGGTCGCGCTTCATGAACAGGCCGATATCATATTCGTCCGTCATGCCGACGCCGCCGTGCATCTGGACGCCTTCGCGCACCGCGAGATCCGACGTGATGCCGGCCTTTGCCTTGGCGATCGAGACCCACAGCTCCGCCCCCTCGCTGCCCGCATCGAGCAATTGCTGCGCCTTGAGGACGGCGGCACGGGCGATTTCCATTTCGCCGTAGAGATGCGCGGCACGGTGCTGCAGCGCCTGGAACTCGCCGATCAGGCGACCAAACTGCTTGCGCTCCTTCAAATAGGTTACCGTGCGGTCCATCGCGCCGGAACCGACGCCGATCAACTCGGACGCCGATCCCGCGCGGGCCGCGGCGAGCATCTTGCGCAGCACCGTCCAGCCCTCATCCACTTCGCCCACCACCGCGTCCGCTGTCACCTCTACGCCATCGAAATTTATGTGCGCGGCCATGGTGCTATCGACCAGCCGGGCGCTTTCCAGGCGCATGTTTGCCGCATCCTTGTCGACCACGAACACCGTGATGCCCCGCGTTTCACCAGGCGATCCTCCGGTGCGTGCCGCCACAATCAGTGCGTCGGCGCTGCCGCCCTGAAGCACAAACTGTTTGGCACCGCTGAGCCTGAAGCCGTTGCCGGACCGTTCAGCAGTCATCGCAATGCGTTCGGGCCGGTGCTTGCCGCCTTCGTCGATCGCAATCCCGATCACCATGTCCCCGGAAACGATACCGGGCAGATATTTCTCGCGAAGGGCTGCGCCTGCTTCGTTCAACGCGGTAACGCCCGCAACGGCGGTGCCCAGGAAAGGCGACGGGGTCAGATTGCGGCCGATCTCTTCGAGCACTACGCCCGCCTCGACATGGCCCATGCCAAGACCGCCGTCTTCCTCGCTGACCAGGATGCCGTTGAAGCCCATCTCGCCGAACTGCTTCCACAGATCGTGGCTGAAACCGTCCTTGCAGTCCATGTCGCGAAACTTGCGCAGGTGCGCAACCGGTGCTTCGTCGGCCATGAACGGCCGCGCGCTGTCCTG
>JBBSUT010000003.1:0-42683 GCA_038234155.1 Sphingomonadales bacterium
GCTTTAATGACCGACCAGTTGCCTCGGTTGATAGCGCATGTTGTGCTGAATAAATCGATCCGAATGTCTTTGGACAAAGACCCGGAAATCGCGGCTAAGCTTATTGACAAGGTCGAAGAGCGTTCTCCCATTCCTATCCGCTTAGTCGGCTGGATTTTGCTTGTGCTCGGATTTCTGGTGGCAATCTCGCTGGTGATTGATGGCGAGGAGTTGCAGGGGAAGAAATAGGAATAACGGTTGGCGCGATATTGACCGGGTGCACGATACTAATACGGGATTTTGTCAACCGGCGCAAATCTGGCCAGATGGAATTGAAATTCTCCGGTTCCCAAGAAAGCTAAACGTTTTCGCTTTGGGCTTACTCAGTCCGAGAACGGGTCGCGCACCAGGATCGTGTCGTCGCGCTCCGGGCTGGTCGAGACGAGCGCCACCGGCGTTTCGATCAGCTCCTCGACGCGGCGGATATATTTGATGGCCTGCGCGGGCAGGTTGGCCCAGCTGGTCGCGCCCTCGGTGGAAGCACTCCAGCCCTCCATCTCTTCGTAAATCGGTTCGAGCGCCATCTGCTCGCCAGCCTGCGCGGGGAAATAGTCGAGGGTGCGGTCGCCCAGCCTGTAGCCCGTGCAAATCTTGATCGTGTCGAACCCGTCGAGCACATCGAGCTTTGTCAGCGCGATACCGGTCACGCCAGACACCGCGCAGCTTTGCCGCACCAGCGCCGCATCGAACCAGCCGCAGCGGCGCTGGCGGCCGGTGACGGTGCCGAACTCATGGCCACGCTCACCCAGCCGCTGTCCCACCGCGTCCTGCAATTCGGTCGGGAACGGGCCGGAGCCGACGCGGGTGGTATAGGCCTTGACGATGCCGAGTACGAAGCCCGCCGCATGGGGGCCGAGCCCGGTGCCCGAAGCGGCCGACCCGGAGACGGTGTTGGACGAGGTGACGAACGGATAGGTGCCGTGATCTACGTCCAGCAGTACGCCCTGCGCGCCCTCGAACAGGATGCGCTTGCCGTCGCGCCGCGCCTGATTGAGGCGGCGCCAGACCGGCTCGGCATATTGCAGCACAAAGGGCGCGATCTCGCGCAGAGCGTCGAGCAGCGCCGCGCGGTCCACCGGCCCGGCGCCGAAGCCCGCGCGCAGCGCGTCGTGATGCGCGCAGAGCCGGTCGAGCTGCGGATCGAGCGCATCCAGATGCGCCAGATCGCACACGCGGATCGCCCGCCTGCCAACCTTGTCTTCATAGGCGGGACCGATACCTCTGCGCGTCGTACCGATCTTGCCCGCGCCGCTGGCATCCTCGCGCATGCCATCGAGCTCGCCGTGCAGCGGCAGGATCAGCGGGCAATTGTCGGCCACCGCGAAATTTTGCGGCGTGATCGACACGCCCTGCGCGGTCAGTTTCTCGATTTCCGCCTTCAGCGCCCAGGGATCGAGCACCACGCCGTTGCCGATGATCGACAGCGTGCCGGTGACGATGCCCGACGGCAGCAGCGAGAGTTTGTAGACCGTGCCGTCCACCACCAGCGTGTGCCCGGCATTATGACCGCCCTGGAAACGGACCACGACATCGGCCCGGCTGGACAGCCAGTCGACGATCTTGCCCTTGCCCTCGTCGCCCCACTGCGCGCCGATCACGGTGACGTTGGCCAATATCCTGCCCCTGTAAATCCTGTGGAAAGCGCCGCCCTAAAGTCCGCGCGCGCGTAGGTCCAGCATTAGCGACGGACCTTCGGACCGGGTTCGTTCGTTGATGGGCAAAGAGACGAAAGGATACTCATGACCACCGACTCCCATTCCCCCTATCCCGCGATCAAACTGAACGACGGGCGCATGATCCCGCAGCTCGGCTTCGGCACCTATCAGATCGAGGATGACAAGGACGCCGAAGTTGCGGTGAAGAAGGCCGTCGATATCGGCTACCAGCTGGTCGACACCGCCGCGATCTACCAGAATGAAAAGGGCGTCGGCGCGGGGCTTGAGGGCCATGACGATATCTGGTTGACGACCAAGGTGTGGAACGAGAGCCAGGGCTATGACCGCACACTGAAAGCGTTCGACAAATGCCTCGCCCGGCTGGGCCGCGAATCGGTCGACTGCGTGCTGATCCACTGGCCGTGCCCGGACAACGACAAATATGTCGAGACCTGGAAGGCCTTCATTGCAATCCAGAAGGCGGGCAAGGCCACGTCGATCGGCGTGTCCAATTTCCTCGAGCCGCATCTGAAGCGCATCGTCGACGAAACCGGTGTCGCGCCGGTGCTCAACCAGATCGAGCTGCACCCGCGCTTTCAGCAGAAACAGGCGCGCAAGGTGCACGAGGAAATGGGCATCGCCACGCAGAGCTGGAGCCCGCTGGGCCAGGGCGATGCGATGGACAGCGATGCGGTGAAAGGCCTTGCCGACAAGCTGGGCCGCACTCCGGCGCAGGTCGTCCTGCGCTGGCATATCGACAACGGCCTGCTGGTGATCCCCAAGGCCTCGTCCGAGGCGCATATGCGCGACAATTTCGGCGTGCTCGATTTCGCGCTGTCGCCGGAAGATCTGGCCGCGTTCGATGCGCTCGACAGCAAGGATGGGCGGATGGGGCCGGACCCGGCGACGATGAACAGCTGATCACGTCGGCCGGAATCGACGGGATTATCCAGCGCTCCTGCGATCGCAGGAACCCAGCATGGAGCCTTCCCGCACCCTAGGGCTAAACCGGTTGTGGCCCGCCGTTTTCAAGCCGATGGCTGCAGCCCAGCGCTGCGGCATCGTCCTGGTCGCTCAGCGCCGCAACCGTGCGCCAGCCTTCCCCGCGAAGGCGCGCGGCGGCGTCGGCGTTGTGGCCTAACGGAAGGAAAAGCCGCTGTTGGCCGGCTTTTACAGCGCCCGCTTCGGCCAGTGCGTCCGGGTAAAGCGAAAATCCCGTCGCCGGTTCCTGGCTGCCGTTGGCTCGGCTGAGCATATAAGTGCCGCCGCGCCCCAGGCTGGCGACATGGCCGTCTGCATAGAGGGTGAAGCCGAACCAGCTCTGATATTCAAAGCCGTGCCGCTCGGTCGGGTCCAGCGTCAGCCGGATGTCGTCTGCGATCGGTTTGGCGATGGCGCGCAGCCCTTCCAGCCGCGATGCCAGAACGCCGCCCGCGTCCAGCGCTTCCAGCTTGGCCAAAGCATCGTGATAGGGGCCGGCCGCAGCGATCAACGGCAGAAATTCCTGCGCGCCCAGCGCGGCGAGTCCGCCGGCATCCTTGCTATCGAGCTCCGCCTTCACCGCTTCCAGCGTGCTGGCGTCGAGCGGAAAGTGCGTTTCGGCTAACCGATCGACCAGATCGGGCAGCGTGAAATCTACGGTGATCCCGGTGACGCCGGCCGCCTGCAGAGCCTCGATGGCGAGGCCCACCACCTCGCGCGCCGCGGCGATCTCGTCCGATCCGACAATCTCCGCGCCGATCTGGGTCAGCTGCCGCTCGGGCCGCATCTGGCTGGAGCGCAGCCGCAGTACCTGGCCCGCATAGCATAGGCGCAGGGGACGCGGCGCATCGGCCAGCCGGGTGGCCGCGATGCGCCCGATCTGCCTGGTCATGTCCGTGCGCAGCGCCAGCGTGCGCTGGGAGATCGGATCAGTGAAACGCAAATGATCGGTGCGTTTGGCTCCCGCGCTACCCGCCACCAGCGCGCGCTCGGTTTCGGCCAACGGGGGATCGACGCGGTCATATCCGTGGCTTGCCAGTACGGCCAGCATGGAAGCCTCGATCCCGGCCCCGCGCCCCGCCGCCGGAGCCAGCCGATCGCGAAAGCCCACGGGCAGCAGCTCGGGCGCGCCGTTCACAGGACGCCCGCCGTTGTGGGAATTCCACCTGTCATGAGAAGCTGAGCCCCTTCACCTTCTTCACGCCTTCCAGATTGCAGATCTTCCACATCACCGGCTCCTCGACGGGCTGATCGACCGACAGCAGCAGCACCGCCTCGCCGCGATCGCCGCCGGCGCGGCGGCCGAGATGGAAGGTGCCGATATTGACGCCCGCCTCGCCCAGCGCGGTACCGACCTTGCCGATGAAGCCGGGAATATCCTCGTTCACGATATACAGCATGGCTCCGGTCAGATCGGCCTCGATCTTGATACCGAACATGTCCACCAGCCGCGGCTGATCGTTACCGAACAGCGTGCCGGCTACGGAGCGCTCGCCGTTTTCGGTGGTGACCGATACGCGCAGCAGCGTGTGATAGTCCTGCGTCCGGTCATGCCGCACCTCGCGCACGTCGAGCCCGCGCTCACGCGCCAGATAGGGCGCATTGACCATGTTCACCGTGTCCGAATAGACGCGCATCAACCCCGCCAGCACCGCGCCGCTGATCGGCTTGATGTTGAGCTGGGCTGCCGCGCCCTCGACCTCGATCGATACGCCGCGAATGTCCTGGCCGATCAGCTGGCCGACAAGGCTGCCCAGCCTCTCAGCCAGCGCCATATAGGGGCGCACGCGCGGCGCCTCTTCGGCCGACAGGCTGGGCATGTTGAGCGCATTGGTGACGCCCCCGCTGATAAGATAGTCGCTCAGCTGTTCGGCCACCTGGATGGCGACATTGACCTGCGCCTCGTCGGTCGACGCGCCCAGATGCGGTGTGCAGATCAGGCCGGGCGTCCCGAACAGCGGATTGTCCTTGGCCGGCTCCTCGGCAAACACATCGAGCGCCGCGCCCGCGACCTGTCCCGATTCCAGCGCCTCCTTGAGCGCAACCTCGTCGATCAGACCGCCGCGCGCGCAGTTGATAATGCGCACGCCCTTCTTGGTCTTGGCCAGCGCTTCCCGTGACAGGATGCCGCGCGTCTGATCGGTCAGCGGGGTATGCAAGGTGATGAAATCGGCGCGCGCCAGCAGCTGGTCCAGCTCAACCTTTTCCACGCCCATTTCCACGGCGCGATCGGGCGTCAGGAACGGATCGAACGCAATCACCTTCATCTTCAGACCGAGCGCGCGATCGGCCACGATCGACCCGATATTGCCGGCACCGATCAGGCCCAGGGTCTTGGAGGTCAGCTCGACTCCCATGAACTTGGATTTCTCCCACTTGCCTGCCTGGGTGGAAGCGTCCGCCTCCGGCAGCTGGCGGGCCAGCGCGAACATCATTGCCACGGCGTGTTCGGCGGTGGTGATGGAATTGCCAAACGGCGTGTTCATCACGACGACGCCCTTAGCCGAGGCGGCAGGGATATCGACATTGTCAACGCCGATCCCGGCGCGGCCGATGACCTTGAGCTGGGTCGCCGCCTCCAGGATCTCGGGCGTTACCGTGGTCGAACTGCGGATGGCGAGGCCATCATAAGCGCCGATGATGGCCTTGAGCTCTTCCGGGCTCTTGCCGGTTATCTCGTCCACCTCAATCCCGCGCTCGCGGAAAATCTGGGCGGCCTTGGGGGACATCTTGTCGGAAATCAGAACTTTGGGCATGTGATGTGTCTTTCGAAGCGCTGTGCCGCCCCTGCCAAAGCAGGAGGCTGCGGCGTCAAATGAATAGGGCTGGGCAGTGGGCACCTGTTTTTGCGCAAGGCCCGGATGCGCGGAACGATCAGGAAAGCGCGGCCTTGACCTCGCCATAGGCCCATTCGATCCACGGCTGGAGGCGGCGCAGGTCCTCCTCTTCCACCGTGCCGCCGCACCAGACACGCAAGCTTGGCGGGGCGTCGCGATAGCCGTTGAAATCATAGGCCACATCCAGCGCCTCGAGCGTGGCAGCGATCGACTTGGGCACCGATGCCTTCGCTTCATCATCGAGCCCGTCGTAGAATGCGCCCTGGAAGACGAAGCACACGCCCGTGTTGGTGCGCAGCGCGGGATCGTCGACCATATTGCGCAGCCACGGCGTGGCCTCGATCCAGTCGGTCATGATCCTGGCATTGGCGTCCGCGCGGCCGTGCATCGCCTGCAGCCCGCCGATGCTCCGGGCCCATTCCAGCGCCGCAATATAATCCTCGGTCGCCATCATTGAGGGCGTGTTGATCGTCGCGCCCTCGAAGATCGCGCGGTTGAGCTTGTCGCCCTTCTTGAGGCGGAACAGCTTGGGCAGCGGCCAGCTGGGATCATAGCTTTCGATCCGCTCGACGGCGCGCGGGGAGAGGATCAGCATGCCGTGCGCGGCTTCCGATCCCATTACCTTTTGCCAGCTGAAGGTGGTCGCATCCAGCTTGGGCCAGTCCATCGCCTGCGCGAACACAGCCGATGTGGCGTCGTTGATGGTGATGCCGGTGCGGTCCGCCGCAATGAAATCGGCATTCGGCACGCGCACGCCAGACGTGGTACCGTTCCAGGTGAATACGATGTCGTTGTCCGCCGGGATCGAGGCCAGATCGGGCAGCTTGCCGTAATCGGCGTCGAGCACGGTCAGATCGGCCAGCTTCAGCTGCTTGACCGCATCCTGGATCCAGACGTTGCCGAAGCTCTCCCATGCGGCCACGGTGGCCGGTCCCTGGCCCAGCATCGTCCACATCGCACACTCCAGCGCGCCGGTATCCGAGCCCGGCATAATGCCGATCAGATAATCGTCCGGAACGCCGAGAAGCTCGCGCGTCAGATCGATGGCGTATTTCAGGCGTGCCTTGCCGATCTTGGACCGGTGCGAGCGGCCGAGCGATTCGGTCTTGAGCTTGTCAAAGGACCAGCCCGGCATCTTGGCCGTGGGGCCGGATGAAAAGAACGGACGCTCTGGGCGCAGTTCGGGCTTGGGTGCGGATATCTCGGTCATGCTCATGCTTCTCCTCACAGAGAGCGCGCGCCGCGTTGGGACGGCGTGGCCCGCTGGCCGACCTAGTGGCCGCTGCCCCCAAGTCAAGCGCGGCGGCGCCGGGCGCGGCGGAATGGTCCTGATATCGGTTCCGCCGGTTACGATGTGGAAAGATTAACGGGTTAATGCTCGGCCCATGAAGTTGCCTTTCGCTGCCCGGACCTACACCGCCGCCGCATTGCCCGCCCTGATTCCGCTGGCGGGATCGCTGCGTCTGGATCTGGCGACGCTGGCCCAGATGCTGGCCGTTGGCGGCATCAGCCTGGGTGCGTTGCTGTTCCAGCGCCGCGCCGACAAGACGGCTCATGCGCGCGCCATCCAGTCCGACACGCGCGCGCGCGCCGCGCATTTGCTGCGGGATTATGAGCGGGACGGCCGCGGCTGGTTCTGGGAGACCGACCGGCAGGGCTATCTGCGTTATATCACGCACCAGGTTGCCGAGCGTATCGGTCTCAGCCCGGACGATATTCTGGGCAAACCGTTCACCAGCCTGATCGCGCAGATCGGCACGCGCGACGAGGAGCGCGAGGAGCGCACGCTGGGCTTTCACCTGTCGTCGCGCACCAGTTTCAGCGAACTGTCGATCAAGGTAGGCAAGGATGAACAGCGCTGGTGGTCGGTATCGGGCAATCCCGTGCTCGACGATCTGGGCAATTTCCAGGGCTTCCGCGGCAGCGGCACCGATCTGACCGACATGCGCGAAACGCAGGAAGCGTTCCAGCAGCTGGCGCGCTACGACACGCTGACGGGCCTGGCCAATCGGCTCGAGATCAACCGGCTGCTCGAACAATCGCTCAAGGACCACATGGGCAAGAACAAGCCGTGCACGCTGTTCCTGCTCGATCTGGACCGGTTCAAGCAGGTCAATGATACGCTGGGCCACCCGGCCGGCGACGCGCTGCTCAAACAGGTGGCCGAGCGGCTGGAACGCGTGGTCGGCGGCACCGGATCGGTCGGGCGGATCGGCGGCGACGAATTTCAGATCATATTGCCAAAATGGTCTGACAGAACCGCGCTGGAAACGCTGGCGCGCCGCATCATCGAGGCGCTGTCGATCCCCTATATCGTGGAAGGCGCGCAGGTGCGCATTGGCGCATCCATCGGCATCGTGGTGTATACCGACGGACCGGTCAGTCAGGCCGCGCTGGTGCGCAGCGCCGATCTGGCGCTCTATGCCGCCAAGGACGCCGGGCGCGGCACCTTCCGCTTCTACGAGACCTCGATGCACGAACTGGCGTCCGAACGCCGGACGCTGGAGGAGGATCTGCGCGAGGCGCTGGCACGCGGCCAGCTGTCGCTGGTTTATCAGCCGATCATCGAGATCGCGACGGAGCAGATTTCGGGATTCGAGGTGCTCACCCGCTGGGACCATCCCACGCGCGGCCGCATCGGGCCGGACGTGTTCATCACCATCGCCGAGGAAGCCAATCTGATCTCGCGCATTGGAGACTGGACCATCCGCAGCGCCTGCGAACAGATGGCGCAGTGGCCCGGCCATCTGACCGTGGCGGTCAATGTTTCGCCCACACAATTCGCGGCCAGCGATCTGACCGCCGTGGTGGTCAACGCCCTGGCGCAAAGCGGCATCGACTGTTCGCGTCTGGAACTGGAGGTGACCGAGAGCGTGTTCCTGGAAGGCGGCGACGATAATATCGCTATTTTCAACCGCCTGAAATCCATCGGCGTCCGCCTGGCGCTGGACGATTTTGGCACGGGCTATTCGGCGCTGGGCTATTTGAAAAAAATACCTTTCGACAAGATCAAGATCGACCAGAGCTTCGTGCGCGGCGCCGCCCAGAAAGGCAGTATGAACGGCGCGATCATCGCCTCGATCGTTGGGCTGGCCGGGGCGCTGGGCATGGACACCACCGCCGAGGGCGCCGAAACTCATGACGAGCTCGCGCTGATCCGCCAGCTCGGTTGCAGCCATGTGCAGGGCTATATCTACGGCAAACCGATGACGGCCGAAGATGCCACTGCATTGCTGGCGGAGCATGGCGGTCACGCCGTGGCCGAGGGCTTCAAGGCCAATCGCCCGCCGCGCAAACGCACCTTCCGCCGCATCGGCGTTCACAATGAGGGCTATTGCTATGCCGGCCTGATCCGCAACGTCAGCATGCTTGGCGCGCTGATCGACGGACTGTGGGACGTGCCGTCCGGCACCCGGTTCCTGTTGGAGCTGGACGATGGCCTGTTCCTGCAGGCGCAGGCACGCTGGTCGGCTGACAACCAGATGGGCGTGGAGTTCGACACGCCGCTAGATCTCAATGCCTTGGGCGATGCCAGCAGGTTCAAGGTGATCACCGGCTGGCGCGAGGATGTGACGGGCAAACCCGAACCCGTCCATGCGCCAGACCCGTTTGGCGCACCGGACGAGTGGGCGGCAATTGCGCAGGATGGACCGGCGCGCAGCGGTGCCGCCTGACCCGCGCCCACGGTGCCTGAATCCGACCCGCGCCTACGGTGGTGAATTTGCCGATCGTTAACCATCGCGGCCCTAGCATCGCCCAATGATCCGGCGCCCCCTCCCATCGCCTCTCCTGCTTCTGATGCGCCTTCTGCTTGTGACGGCAGGCCTGACGTTGACGGGTTGCGGCGTGCTGCCCGCTGCGCGCCAGCCCGATCGCCCCGCGCCCGCCATCGGTACAGCGCCGTTCGCATCGGGCGCGGCGCGTCAGTGCCTGGCAGATCTGACCGCGGCTTCGGTATCGTTCCAGGCGCTGCCGGACCGCGATTTTGGCGGCGGGTGCCGGACGATCGATACCCTCAAGTTGCTCGATATCGGCACGCCCACCACCAATCTGGGCGCGCTGACCTGTCCGCTGGCCCGCAATTTTGCGTTCTGGGCGGCGTACGGCGTGGGTCCGGCGGGGCTGCAGCTCATGGGCAGCCAGGTCGTGCGGATCGAGACGATGGGCAGCTATGCCTGCCGCAACGTCAACGGCGCGGCGACCGGAAAACTGTCAGAACATGCCTATGCCAACGCGCTGGACGTCTCCGCCTTTGTGCTGGCCGATGGACGGCGGATCAGCGTGCAGCAGGGCTGGAATGGGTCCCCGCAAGAACAGGCGTTTTTGCGCGCGCTCCACCGATCGGCGTGCCGCCGCTTTGGCACCGTGCTCGGCCCGGACTACAATGCAGCGCACGCCAACCACTTCCACTTCGATATGTCTGGCCAGGGCTATTGCCGCTAGGCGCAGGCTCGCTTAGGCGCTGTCCCTATGAGCAAAGAGAATATCGAGGAACGGCGCTTCTACCGCGCCAAGCAGGAAGCGCGCTTCGTGGACGATGAGGCGGTGGAGACGCCGCAGACGCGCGACCCTGCCTATAGACTGGCCTTCCAGGACAAGGATTTCCTGCTGCGCGAGGAATTGCGCCCGGTGCGCTTCCAGCTCGAGCTGCTGAAACCGGAAATGATGCTGGAGGAGCAGGGCATCGGCTCCACCCTCGTCATCTACGGCTCGGCGCGTGTTCCTTCCCCCGAAAAGGCGCAGGCGCTCATCGATGCGGCGGTGGACGACCAGTCCAGGGAGATCGCGCGCCGCCTGGCGGACAAGGCGCGCTATTATGAGGAGGCGCGCAAGCTCGCTTTCCTGGCCAGCAGCGCCGAATTCCGCGAGGACGATGGCAAGCGGCACTTCGTCGTCTGTTCTGGCGGCGGCCCCTCGATCATGGAAGCGGCCAATCGCGGCGCGGCGGATGCGGGCAAGGAATCGATCGGGCTCAATATCGTCCTGCCGCACGAACAGGCCCCCAATAGTTATGTGACGCCGTCGCTATCGTTCCGTTTCCACTATTTCGCGCTGCGCAAAATGCACTTCCTGCTGCGCGCCCGCGCCGTGGCGGCGTTCCCGGGCGGCTTCGGGACGTTCGACGAGTTTTTCGAGCTGCTGACGCTGGTGCAGACCGGCAAGGTCGAAAAAATGCCGATCCTGCTCTACGGCCGCGATTTCTGGACGCGCGTGATCAATTTCGACGAGCTGTTGCTCGAAGGCACGATCAGTCCCGGCGATCTGGACCTGTTCCGCATCGTCGAGACGGCGGAAGAGGGCTGGCAGAAAATCTGCGAATTCTACAAGCTCGACGCGGGCTGACCGCGCCCGTTCTGAAACGCGCGCGTCCGATACCCTCCTGCCGAAACGCGGCTGCCAAAGCCGGTTTTAAAGAACAGCCTTTGGCGGCGCGGTGCTTGCTGCCTCGGTTGCCGGTTCCTTGTCGCCAACGGCATCGCTGACCGGCTGCGCTTCTCCGGTCACCGCGTCTGCGGTTGCACCCGCATCCGGACCGACAGCACCCTGGGCGGGCGGCGGCGGGAACGGCAGGTTGGAACCCTGCGCGTTTAGATAAGCGATCACGTCCGCGCGGTCCTGCGGATCGCCGAGACCGGCAAAGGTCATCTTGGTGCCCGACGCGAATTTGCGCGGGCTTTCCAGCCACGCGTTCAGCTGATCAAAGGTCCACTGACCGCCAACCGACGACAGCGCGTCGGAAAAAGCATAGCCGCCCACGCCCTTTCCGATCGCCTCGCCGACCACGCCGTACAGGTTCGGGCCGATGCCGTTGGCCCCGCCGGCGTTGATGGAGTGGCACGCGGCGCATTTCTTGAACACCGCCTCGCCATGCGCGACATCGGAGCTGGCGAGCAACGTGGCGAACGGCGGGCCGCTGGCGGCACCGGCCGCAGCCGCCGTTTCCTTGATGAAATACCCCATCTGCTCACCCTCGGGCGCCTCGCGGTGAAAAACATTGCCAAAACCGATGGAGAGACCGAGCGCCGCAATGCCGCCCATCAGGACCCATCCGAACAAGGTGTTGCGATCGTCCATGCTTATGCCCCGAATAGCTGATGCTGCGAGCGCCACCGGCGCCGGCCAAGGAAGGTTGGCTGGGATTTAGTCGGAGGTCCGCACGGTGGCAAGAGCGCAGTCGGCGTGCGTTTCGCGCTTTTTGAATGCGGCGGCCGTTGCGGGTGACCGGGAGAGACCGGCGGACGGGGACGATCAGCCGCTCAGCGCCGAACGCGCTGCTGCACCGGAACCGCCCGCTGCGGCGTATGTTGCCAGAAAGCTGACGCGTTTTGTCGGCGCGCGTCATGACGGGGTACAGATTATAACGGGGCGCAGGCATTTGCAGATTCCAGCCATGAGCCGGAGCGCCGCTCTGCCCGCCAGCCTGGCTTATCCCGCGCAGGCCTCGCTCAGCAAACTGCGCGTTCAGCTGTGCTATCTTTGGCGGCATCACAAGCTGGCGGATCTCGCTGCGCCGCAGACCTTCACCGAGCGCGTGCAGACGCGCAAATTGTTCGACCGGGACCTGCGCCTGCCGCTGCTGACCGACAAGATCGCGGCCAAGGCATTTGCGGCGGACACGCTCGGCCCCGAATGGACGGTGCCCACGCTGTGGCATGGCGCCATCCTGCCCGAAACGCCGCCCTGGCCGGTACCGTTTGTGGTGAAGGCACGCCATGGCTGCAAGCAGAACGCGTTCGTGCGCACCGGCGCGGAGGACTGGGACGCCGTCCGTGCCCAATCGCGGCGCTGGATGGCCAGACGCTACGGCATCTGGCTCGACGAATGGGCTTATAAGGATGTGCCTCGCGGCATCGTGGTCGAACCGTTCATCGGCGCGGGCGGACAGCTGCCGGTGGATTACAAGATTTATGTCTTCGGCGGCCGCGCGGCCTATGTGCAGATCCATCTGGAACGCGAGACGGCGCATCGCTGGCTGCTGTTCGACCGCGACTTGAACCCTGTCTCCAACGATCCGAACGGAGACCGGCCGGCCTTTCCTGCCAGCATCCACGCCATGATCGCGGCGGCCGAAGCGCTGGCCGCCGACTTCGATTTCCTGCGCTGCGATTTCTACGACACCGACGCCGGTCCGCATTTCGGCGAATTCGCTGTCTATCCTGGCTCGGGCCTCGATCCCTTCGATCCCGTGGCACTCGACCGGGCGATGGGCGAAACATGGGGCGCGGCGCTGAGCGCGCGCGATCCGGCGACGGGAAGTTTAAGAAATTCGCGGCAGGTCGGCCGCGAAATACCGCCGGTCCAAGTCCCCGCATTGCTCACTGCAAACAGGGTCTCCGCCGAAAGCTGACGTGCCGGGCATCCGCGTAGATTGATCCGGCCCCCGCACCGCAGGACCGCGCCATTTTGCGGGCGCATCCTCCCGCCTCATCTACCTCCGGCGCAAAGCACCGCTCTGCGGAGTTATCGTTTAGTGCGCCGCGTCCCAGCTCTTGCCGATGCCGATCTCCACGCCCAGCGGCACGGACAGCTTCACTGCCGGTTCGGCCGCCTCGGCCATCACCCGTTCGATCACCGGGCTTGCCGCCGCCACATCCCCTTCGGGCAGTTCGAATACCAGTTCGTCATGCACCTGCAGCAGCATTTTGACATCGGGCAAGCCTGCCTCCATCAAGGCGGGCTCCATGCGGGCCATGGCGCGCTTGATGATATCCGCGCTGGTGCCCTGGATCGGCGCGTTGATGGCGGCGCGTTCGCTGCCCTGCCGCTCGGCCTGGTTTTTCGAATTGATCCGCGGGAAATGCGTCTTGCGGCCGAACAGCGTCTCGCTGAACCCCTTGGAGCGCACTTGCTCGAGCGTGCGATTCATATATTGCGCGATCCCGGGAAAGCGCTGGAAATAGGTGTCGATCATCGCCTGTGCCTCATCCGGCCCCACCTCCAGCCGCTTGGCCAGCCCCCAGCGGCTGATGCCGTAAAGAATCGCGAAGTTGATCGTCTTGGCGCGCCCGCGCGTGTCGCGGTTGACGGTGCCGAACAGCTCCTGCGCGGTGCGGTTGTGGATGTCCTCGCCCGCCGCGAAAGCTTCGCGCAATGCGGGCACGTCGGCGATATGCGCGGCCAGCCGCAGTTCGATCTGGCTGTAATCGGCGGCGAGCAGCACATGGCCCGGCGCGGCGACAAAGGCTTCGCGGATCTGCCGTCCGATCGCGGTGCGGACCGGGATATTTTGCAGGTTCGGGTCGGTCGACGAGAGCCGCCCGGTTTGCGCGCCGACCAGGCTGTAACTGGTATGTACGCGGCCGGTCTTGGCATTGATCTGCGCCTGCAGCGCGTCTGTGTAGGTGGATTTCAGTTTGGACAGCTGGCGCCATTCCAGCACCTTGCTGGCCATCTCCACACCTTGCGAATCCATCTTCTCGAGCACGCTCTGATCGGTGCTGTACTGGCCGGACTTGCCCTTCTTGCCGCCCTTCAGCCCCATCTTGTCGAACAGGATATCGCCCAATTGCTTGGGGCTGCCGATGGAAAACGTCTCACCCGCCAGCGCGTGGATCGTCGCTTCGAGCGTTTCCATCTCTCTGGCGAACTCGCCCGAAAGGCGGGACAATGCATCGCGGTCCACCTTGATGCCGCGGCACTCCATGCGCGCGACGACGGGCACCAGCGGCCGATCGACGCGCTCGTACACCTGCGCCGCGCTTTCCGGGGCCATGCGCAGCTTCAGGTGATGCCACAGGCGCAGCGCCACATCGGCGTCCTCGGCGGCATATTCGGTGGCATCTTTCAGCGTGACGGCATGAAATCCGATGGCCTTTTTGCCCGTGCCGGTGAGGGTCTTATACGCGATCGGTTCGTGGTCCAGATGCGCCTTGGCCAGCGCGTCCATGCCGTGGCCGCCGCCGACCTCCTGCCCCGCATCGAGGCAGAAGCTCATCACCATCGTATCGTCGAACGGCGTCAACGACACGCCGTGCTGCGCGAGCACGGACATATCATATTTCAGATTTTGCCCCACTTTCAGGACCGCGTCGTCCCCGAGCAGCGGCTTCAGTTTGGCCAGCACGGCATCCCTGTTGCACTGATCAGGCTTTTCATCGAACATGTCTGCGCCGCCATGGCCGAAGGGAATATAGCAGGCCTCGTTCGGCGCAACGGCCAGGCTGATGCCGATCAGCTCGGCGGTCACCGCTTCCAGGCTGTCGGTCTCGGTATCGAAACCGATCACGCCTTCTTCGTGCGCCCGGGCGATCCAGCGGTCCAGATCGGCGATATCGGTGACGCAGACATAGGCCGATCGGTCAATCTTGAGCATCTCCGGTACGCGGGCAACGCCCTGCGGCCGGGCCAGCGTGTCCACGCTCTGGCCCAGCAGCGGCTTGGCACCGTAGCTGCCCGCGCTGCCGGTGACCTGGCCGAGGCGCTTGAGCAACGATCCGAAGCCGTGATGCTCCAGAAACTCGCGCAAGGGTTCTTCGGGAATGCCCTTGAGCGCAAAATCCTCCAGCGGTTCGGGGATCGCGCAATCTTCCTTCAGCGTCACCAGCACGCGCGATAGACGCGCGTTCGCGCTGTGTTCGAGCAAATTCTCCTTCATCCGGGATGGCTTCATGCCGGGCGCGGCGGCGAGCACGCCTTCCAGATCGCCATGCTCGACGAGCAGCTTGGCCGCGGTCTTGGGTCCGATGCCGGGCACGCCGGGCACATTGTCCACGCTGTCGCCCATCAGCGCCAGCAGATCGCCGAGTTTTTCCGGCCCAACGCCGAATTTCTCCTGCACATAATCCGCGCCCAGCCGCCGGTCGTTCATCGTGTCGTACAGATCGACGCCCCCCTTCGCTTCCGCTGGGGGTTCTATGAGCTGCATCAGGTCCTTGTCCGAACTGACGATGGTCACCTTGTAACCGGCCGCAACTGCCAGCTTGGCATAAGTCGCGATGACATCGTCAGCCTCTACCCCCTCTTCCTCGATGCAGGGCAACGAGAAGGCGCGCGTGGCGTCGCGGATCATCGGAAACTGCGGCTTGAGATCCTCGGGGGGATCGGGCCGGTGCGCCTTGTATTCGCTGTAGAGATCGTTGCGGAACGTTTTCGAGCTATAATCGAAAATCACCGCCAGATGCGTCGGCCCGTCGGCCGCGTTCAGATCATCGACCAGCTTCCACAACATCGTGGTGTAGCCATAGACCGCGCCGACCGGTTCGCCGTGTTTGTTGGTGAGCGGCGGGAGCCGGTGATAGGCGCGGAAGATATAGGCCGAGCCATCGACGAGAAAGAGGTGCGGTTGATCGGGCATGGGAACAGCAGATAGCGCCAAGCCGCTGCCCTTGCCATCACGAGTTTTGCGCGCGCGTTTTGCATTTTGACCTGGGCGTTCGAAGCGTTTAGAAGCGCTGCGACCGGCATTTCGTCGCATTTCATCGCCGATGATGCACGGTTCACCTTGATTTTGAGAAGAGCCGCCTCTAAATCCATGTTGCCCCGTTGGGCATCGGAATCTTTACCGAAGGAATATTTTTATGCGTAAGTTCATCATCTCGGGTCTCGTCGCCACCGCCGCACTGGGCTTGTCCGCCTGCTCGCAGGATGCACAGGACAAGACCGGTGAAGCTGCCGACGCAATCGGCAACGATGTCGAAGCAGGCGCTGCCAATGCCGGCAATGCGATCGAAGCTGGCACGCAGGCGGCGGGCGATTCGCTCGACAACGCTGGCAATGAGATTGAGAACGGTGCGGATAACGCCGCCAACAATGTTGACGACGCTGCCGCTCGTGTTGAGGCAGATGCTCAGGACACCACCGTGCAAGACGCCAAGACCGACTGAACAGTCTAGCGAACGGCCTTCATTCGGCCGGTTCCAGATCGGAGGGCGCGCTGGCTTGATGCAAGCGCGCCCTTTGTGCGTCCGCGCCCTGCTTCAGAACGCGCCACGCGATCCAGAAGGCGACCGATCCGCCGACCAGGTTCGCCGCCAGCTCAGCTGCGAACACGCCGTCTTCGCGCCACATCCCGCCCAGCAACCAGGCTGCCGGCACCATCACCAGCAGCACCCGGCCAACCGAGACCATGAGCGCGCGGCTCGCCTGGTCGATCGCGTTCAAGGCGCCGTTTGAAACGATCAGCGCGCCGTAGAGCCCATAGCCCCAGGCGGCGATTCCGAGATATTGCGCGGCGGCATCGATCACCGGCTGGCTATCCGTGAACAGCCCCGCGAAATCGCGCGCAAAGCCGACCAGCAGCGCCGCGATCGCCAGCCCGTAGGCGACTGCGAACCCCGCCGCATAGAGCAGCGCCTTGCGCGCGCGAATTTCCTGCTCCGCGCCCCAGTTTTGCCCCACGATCGCGCCGATCGAGCCCGACAGCGCCAGCAGCGGCACCACCGCGAAACTTTGCAATCGCCCGGCCGCGCCGTATCCGGCGACGGCGTCCTTGCCATAGGTTGCGAGAAAGCCGGTGAGCACGGCGAGACCGATTGGGTTGATGCTGTTGGAGATGGCGGCGGGTCCGCCAACACCGATCAGCGCCCGCGCGCCCGCGCCCCACCCCTCCCGCGTGAAGCGGGACAGGCGCAGCTTCAGGTCGCTGGTCTGCAGCAGCACAAAGGCGGTGACACCGGCCAGGCCAAACGCAATCACGCTGGCATAGGCCGCGCCCGCGATGCCATAGCCCGGCAGCGGACCCCAGCCCGCGATCAACATCGGATCGAGCACCCAATTGGCCGCCGCATTGACGATGAGGATGATCGAGCTGCGCACCGCCGCGCCCTGCCCGCGCAGCATGCCGTTCAGGCTCATCATCGCCATCACCAGCGGAAATCCGATGGCATAGGGCGTCATATAGGCAGAAATCAGCGGCTCCAGATCATCGCCCGCGTTCATTGCGGCGAACAGCGGCCCCTGGAACGCCCACAGCAGCAAACCGATGACCACGCCCGCGGCGGCGGCGATGATCGCGCCTTGCAACCCGCGCGTTTCAGCCAGATCGTGATCGCCGCGCCCCAGCGCCCGGCTGACCACCGAATTAATGCCGACAATCACGCCGACGCCCAGGCTGGACAGCGCGGTGACGATGGGAAAGATGAAGCTGATCGCGGCCAGCTGGTCCGGCCCCTCCTGCCCCACAAAATAGGCATCGACGATACCGACGGACATGAGCGCCGCCACGCCGATCAGCGCAGGCCATGTCTGGTGAAACAGGTGATAGCGGATCGATCCGCGGGTGAGTTTGCCGGTATCCGCCATGTCGGCAGGGATATGGCGCATGCGAGCGAACGGCGTAAGGGCGGGTCTGCAAATTTCTCGAACATCCGCTTCCCGAAGCGCACCCTCTCGATCCGGCTGAGGGGGTCGATCCGGCTGAGCCGGGCGCCTATTGCCAGCCGGCCGCCCGCGCCTCGTCGCTGTCTTTGGCCTCCACCCATTTGGCGCTGCCGTCCGCGAAATGCTGTTTCTTCCAGAAGGGCGCGCCGGTTTTCAACCGGTCGATCAAAAAGGCGCAGGCGTCCAGCGCATGGGCGCGGTGGGGGGCGGCGGCAGCGGCGAGCACAATCGGTTCGCCCGCCTCCAGCCGGCCGATCCGGTGGATCACGATGGCGCCGCTCAGCGCAAACCGCGCCGTCGCCGTCTGCGCCAGACCGCGCAGCGCCGCTTCGGTCATCGCCGGATATTGTTCGAGCTCGAGCGCGGTTACGCGGCGATCGGGGTAGGCGATATCGCCGTCCGCGCGCACGATGCCGATGAAGCTGGCCACCGCGCCCGCCCCGGTTCCGGCAAGTGCGTCCATTGCCGCCCCCGCATCGAAGCGCGCGGTCTGTACCCGGGCCTCGATCATCGGCGGATCATCCGCCTGTCACCGGCGGAAAGATGGCGAGTTCCTGCGCATGGCCCAGCTTCGCGTCGCTCTTTACCATCAGCTGATCGAGGGCGAAGCGCAGGCGGCTTTCGTCGGCCAGCGCCGCCGCATGCCCGCCGCCCCTGGCGCGCAACATCACCAGCATCTCGGCCACGGTGGACACGCCGTCCGGGGCGGTCTCCGCGTCGCAGCCGATCTGCTCGCGCACCCAGGCGAAATAGACGATCTTCATGCCGCTTCAGTCCATATGCTTGATGCCGAGGCGCAGATAATCCCACCCCGTAATCAGCGTCAGGATCGCAGCGGCCCACAGCAGGATCAGCCCGGCGATGGGGATGAAGGTCCACGTCGGCAGACCGCCCGCCAGAATGATCGCGCCGAACGCGACCAGCTGCGCGGTGGTTTTCCACTTGGCCAGACGCGAGACCGGCATGGACACCTCCACGCCCGCGAGATATTCGCGCAGGCCCGATACAATGATCTCGCGCAGCAGGATCACCAGCGCGGCGAACACATTATATCCCTGGATATCGCGGGTGAAGACCAGCATCAGGATGACGGCGGCGATCATGATCTTGTCGGCGATCGGATCGAGAAACTGGCCAAGCCGCGACACCGTGCCGCTGGAACGCGCCAGATAACCGTCGAAATAATCGGTGATGCCCATCAGGCAATAAAGGGCAAAGGCGAAGAGATAATCCAGCCGACGCGGTTCCAGCCCGATCGGCTCGAAATCGGGCCACAGCAGGAACGCCAGTATCGGCACCGCCAATATGCGTGACAGGGTGAGGATATTGGGCAGCGAAAGCATGTTGATCCCATCGTTAGCGGAGGCGCGCGAGCGCGTCATCTGCTTGTTTTCACGCCGTCGCCGGACGTGCGCGCGTTTCGGGCGGCCGCGCCGCGCCTCAAACTATCCCTTTCCCCCGCCCGTCACGGCGGCTAGGGCGTGCGGGCATGCAGACTTCCCTTCATCTGCTGAACACGCGGCGGTTCCTGCCCCTGTTCGCCACGCAAAATCTCGGGGCATTCAACGACAATCTGTACAAGACGGCGATGGTGCTGTTCGTCGTCTACGGCGTGTTCAGCGATCCGGCGACCGAGACGCTGTTCAGCGCCGCGGCGACGGGCGTGTTCGTGCTGCCCTTCTTTCTGTTTTCCGCGCTGTCCGGCCAGTTCGCCGATGCGCGCGACAAGGCCGGATTGATACGTATCATCAAGGCGTGCGAGATTGCGATCATGACCGTGGGCGCGCTGGGCCTGGTGCTCGCATGGCTCAATATGGCGGTGACGCTGGTGGCCATTCCGATGCTGCTTGTCGCGCTGTTCGCCATGGGGGTGCACTCGACTTTTTTCGGGCCGATCAAATATGCCATCCTGCCGCAGCATCTGGCGCATGAGGAGGTGCTTGGCGGCACCGGCCTGGTGGAGGCCGGCACCTATATCGCCATTTTGCTCGGCACCATCGTGGCCGGCATCATCCCGGTGGAAGTGGCCGCGGGCGTGGTGATCCTGACCGCGCTGGTGGGATATGCCACGGCGCGTCAGGTGCCCCCGGCCCCGGCGCAGCCCAACGATGTGGGGCGGATCAATTACAATCTGTGGACCTCCTCGCGCGATCTGATCGCGCTGGTGCGCAAGACGCGCGCGGTGTGGCTTGCGGTGGTGGCGATCAGCTTTTTCTGGACCATCGGCACAGTGCTGTTCATCCAGTTCCCGCCCCTGGTGAAGAACGTTCTGACCGGGGACAGGACCGTCGCCAGCCTGTTCCTGGCGATCTTCTCCGTCGGCATCGCTATCGGATCGCTGGCGATCACCCGGCTGCTCGGCGGCAAGGTGTCGGCGCGCTATGCGCCTGCGTCGGTGCTGGCGATGGGCGTCTTCGTGGTGCTGTTCTATCTGGTATGCCACGGATGGGCCGTCAGCGGGGCGGGCACGCTGTATGACATTCCGCGGTTCCTGGGGCACCGGGAAAGCTGGGCGGTGGTCATCACGCTACTGGGCGTGGCGGTGGCCGGCGGCATGTTCGTGGTGCCGCTTTACGCATTCCTCACCACCACCGTCCCCAAGAGCGAGACCGCGCGCACGGTGGCGGCCAATAATCTGGTGAACGCGGGCGCCATGGTGGCCGGATCGCTGATGACGCTGGGCCTCAATGCGGCCGGCGTTGCCATCACCGAGCAACTGCTGCTGAGCGCGGGCATGTGCCTGATATCGGCCTGGCTGGCGCATCGGCTGCACCTGGCCAGCGCGGACATGGTGCTGCGCCATGCCGATGGGCCGATGCGCTAGGCGTCAGGCGATAAAGGCGTAGATCGCGGTGAAGAACGCGGCGAAGCTGATCGCAAACAGATGCGTATCCTCCTGCCGCAGCCAGTTTTTCTGCGTGCGTATCTGCTCCGCCGTTGGCGGCACCATGTCCGCCACCGGCACGCGCAGGATGTGGGGTTTCAGGGTGCGCCGGAACGGATGCCCGGCGCCTTCGGAGGTGAGAACAAGGGCGCGTTTCATGAGCATCTGTTAACGCTTTGTTAGGTATTTTGACCATCGACAATGGTGGTTAACCCGCCGCTGTCCTTATCGGGGACAGGTGCCGCGCCAAGCGTGAACGCCGGACCGGTCCGGCACGCCGCTGGCTGGAGCCGCCAGTCCGCGCCCATGAGGGTCAGCCCGGAACGCAGGGACCACACACCCGCCGGGGCTTTCATAAGCTCAGTTGTGTACTCGGCACGTTCGCGCGAGGCGCCGGCCCGTTGCCGTGCCGCTGGACGCCATCAGGGGACGGCGCGGGCGCGCTGCGCCAGTGCGATGATTATGACAGCTGCCCGCCCAGCCGCAGGGTTTCGGCCCAGACATCCAGCGCATGAGTGCCGTTCTGGATGCGGCTCAGCGGGATTTCGATGACAACCGCCGTATCGTTGGCGCTGGCGAAGAAATCCCGCGTCGATCTGATGCTGAGATTGCCCGATTGCCGCGACTCGTTGAAACCCTGAAGATCGAAGAAAAACGGATCGTCGAACAGCCCGGCGCGGAAGCGCACGCCATCGCTGCTGTTGTCCGCCTCGACGGGGCCAACCAGCGGGTTGCCGCCGTTGGTGTCCGGAATGCCGGTGATCTGCAAACCGTAGGCATTGGTCTTGGACGCGTCCTGACCAAAGCGGATGCGGATCGCAATCTCACTATCCGTGGCCGCGCCGGCGTTGGAAATGTTCACCTTGTACAGAATGTTGCGATCATAGGTGGCGGCGGACGATGTTGGCACAGGGCCGGCAAAGGTCAGGATCAGCACCAGCTTGTCGGCGGTGTGATAGGCGAAAATATCCCCGAAATCGGCCGCCTTGTCGGGCTTGCTCGCGGCCGTTCCGGCGCGCTGCGGCGGATCATTGTGGTCCGCGGCCAAAGCGAACTGCTCCGGCAACATGATGGCCAGCGGAAAGGCCAGCGCGATTGCACCGCCCGCCGCCGCCAGCTTGGCAAATTTACGCATAACCTTGCTCCTCAGCAGCGTGGCAGGGCCCGGATGCGGTCATTGAGACGCGCACAGCGAAAAACCCAGGCCCTGGATATCGTCGGCGAACGCATTGGTCAGGCTGGACAGCTCGTCCTCGATATTGCCGACGAAATCCCCGTTCACGTCGCTGCCCGGATCGGCATCGTTGTAAGCGGGCTTCCTGACGAACGGCACCAGCGCGGTGGCGACCAGCGGCATACCCATCCGGTCCACCCGGTCATATTCCGTGTCCTTGGCGTCGACGAAATCGAAATTTGCCCCGTTGGTGGCGGCGCGCGGCGGGTTGCCCTGCGCGGGCGCGAGATAGGGAAAGCCGGTCGCAAAACGCACGTCGTTGGCAGCGGGATTGAGCGGCAGATCAGCAAACCCCCGCGATCCGTGTTTGCCAAGATCGAGAAAGACATAAGCCAGCATGATGTCCCCCACCGGATCGGTCAGCAGCCGTCCGTTGGGAAAACCGGCGGGCCGCGACAGATCGATCGTCAGCGTGTCGGGAAAGATCGACTGGCCTACGGTGGTGATGCGGCCCACCCGGTCTCCCGGTGGCAGTGACTGTGTCAGGCAGTTGCGCACCGTGTAGCGCACGCCGCTCGGCGCGGGCGGCGGCGGCGGCACCGGGATATTGCTGAAATCTTCCTTGGTATTGACCTGCTTGTTCCCGCCGCTGCACCCGGGCAGCGCGAAGATCATGGACAGGGCCGCGGCTGCGGCAAATGGTCGAACGCTCATGCTACTCAAATCCTCGGCTACCGGCCATCGGCGGTCATGCTAGCAGAGGAACCCGGCGCTGTGGTAGTCGTAAAGCTTGCAACGCCCGGTCAGCCAAGGATGAGCGGGCGGGCCGATGGTGCGGGGCCAGTAGCGAAAAGGATGACGGATATGAGCGACGGCAGGCAGGACGAGGCGCTGGTCATGCGGCCAACAGGCGGGGACACGCATTGCGATGCAGACGCATATGACGCGCTCTATGCACGCGCGCTGTCAGACCCGGACGGTTTCTGGCGCGAGCAGGCGCGGCGGATCGACTGGTTCGTCGAGCCGACCAGGATCGGCAACTGGAGCTTCGGTTCAGCCGCCGTGGGTTCGCCAGTTTCGATAAAATCACCAGTTTCGATAAAATGGTATGAAGACGGGTGCTTGAACCTTTGTCACAATTGCGTGGACCGGCATGTCGCGGACGGAAACGGCGATGTGACCGCGCTCATTTGGGAGGCCGACGAACCCGGCGTCACGCGAACGCTGCGCTATGCCGAGCTGCACAGGGACGTGCAGCGCTTTGCCAATGTGCTCAAGGCGATGGGCATAGCGCGCGGCGACCGGGTGACCCTGTATCTGCCGATGATCCTGGAGGGCGCGGTCGCGATGCTCGCCTGCGCGCGGATCGGCGCGGTGCATTCGGTGGTATTTGGCGGCTTCTCCCCCGAAGCGCTGGCCGGGCGGATCGAGGATTGCGACAGCCGCTTCCTGATCACCGCCGATGCCGGAGTGCGCGCGGGCAAGCCGGTGCCGCTGAAAGCCAATGCCGACGCGGCGCTCGAAAAATTGCCGTTTGCGGTCAAGACGCTCGTCATCCGCCACCGCGGCACCGATGTCGCGATGACCGAAGGCCGCGACATCTGGTACGACGAAGCGGCCGGCACCGTCCCCGCGGACTGCCCGTGCGAGGAGATGGCGGCGGAGGACCCGCTGTTCATCCTCTACACTTCCGGATCGACGGGCAAACCCAAGGGCGTGCTCCACACCACCGGCGGCTATGCGGTGTGGACAGCGGCCACATTCCACTACACGTTCGATTACCGGCCGGGCGATATCTACTGGTGCACCGCCGATATCGGCTGGGTTACGGGCCACAGCTATATCGTCTACGGTCCGCTGCAGAACGGCGCGACCAGCCTGATGTTCGAAGGCGTGCCGAACTATCCCGACACGAGCCGTTTGTGGGACATGGTGGAGCGGCACAAGGTCAATATTTTCTACACCGCCCCCACGGCAATCCGCGCGCTGATGCGGGAAGGCGATGCGCCGGTGCGCAAACATGATCTGTCCTCGCTCAAACTGCTCGGTACGGTGGGCGAGCCGATCAATCCGGAAGCCTGGCGATGGTATCGTCAGGTGGTGGGCGGCGGCGCGGTGCCGATTGTCGATACCTGGTGGCAGACCGAAACGGGCGGCATCATGATCACCACGCTGCCGGGCGCGCACGACATGAAGCCGGGCAGCGCGGGCAAGCCGTTTTTCGGCATCGCGCCGCAGCTCCTGGATGCCGATGGCAAGGTGCTGGACGGCGCGGCCGAGGGCAATCTGGTCATCGCGCGCAGCTGGCCGGGTCAGGCGCGCACGATCTACGGCGATCACGAGCGCTTCGTGCAGACCTATTTCGGCGCTTATGAGGGCAAATATTTCACCGGCGACGGCTGCCGCCGCGATGCGCAGGGCTATTATACCATCACCGGGCGGGTCGACGACGTCATCAACGTGTCGGGCCACCGCATGGGCACCGCCGAGGTGGAGAGCGCGCTGGTGCTTCATCCCAAGGTCGCCGAGGCCGCAGTGGTCGGCTATGCGCACGATCTGAAGGGGCAGGGCATCTATTGCTATGTTACGTTGAACGCCGGCGAAGAAGCGTCGGATGCGTTGGAAAGCGCGCTGAAAAACCATGTCCGCAGCGAAATCGGGCCGATCGCCACGCCCGATCATCTGCACTTCACCCCCGCCCTGCCCAAAACCCGCAGCGGCAAGATCATGCGCCGCATCCTGCGCAAGATTGCCGAGAACGATCATCATGCCCTGGGCGATACCTCCACGCTGGCCGATCCGGATGTGGTCGACGGGCTGATTGAAGGACGCAAGAACCGCTGATATTGATCGCCGCGACCCGGTCGGGCGCGTCCCCGGCCTGTCGAGGCAACCGTGCCGTGTCGACGGATGCTGGCCGAAGGCTCAGTCCCTGGCGGGCGGAAACCAGCTGAGATCGACGCCTTCACGGCGATCGCGAAATTGCGCGATTCGGCGCAGTTCGGGCTCGTCGAGCAGCTCGAGCACGCGGCGGTTGCGGCGGATCAGCCCCTCCTGCGTCATTTCCTTGAGCAGGCGATTGACATGGATGGCGGTGAGGCCAACCGCATCGGCCAGATCGCTCTGCGTGAGCGGCACCTGCAAGACCTTTTCGTCCTGCCCCACCAGTACGCGCAGCCGTATCGCGATCGACAGGAACAGATGCGCCAGCCGCGCCTTGCCATCGGTCCGCCCCAGCGCGCGCAGCCGATCGTTGAGATCGATCACCTCCAGCATGCCCAGCGAATAGAACAGGGTGCTCAGCCGCGGATGGCGCGCGAACAGTTCGCCAATCCGCGCGCGCGGGAACATGCACAGGCGAGCGTCCTCGACCGCGCGGACCGTGGTGGTCGCGTGGAAATAGGCGATGCTGGCGGTGCCGATCATCTCGCCGGGGAAATAGAAGCGCAGGATCTGCCGCTCGCCGCCATCCAGGATCGTTTCGGACATCAGCCAACCGTCCTGAACGATGCAGATATAATCCGAGTCGGAGCCCTCTTCCCACAGCTTCTGGCCAGCCAGGAACGTCGTCGGCTCCCGCTCCAGATCGGCGATATCCGCCTTCTCCGCCTGCGTCAGGTCGATATGGTGCAGCAGGCGCTGCACAAAACAACTTTCGGCCATGACGCTTCTATCTCCCACCCGCAATATCGTTCCGGCTATGATATGATCGTCGATCACGCGCGGCAACCCCCGCTCACTAGCGGCCTGCCTCGTTTGCGCAATGTACCTGGATCAGATTGTACCGCATCGCCGCAAAAACGAGGGTCGGCAGCGCGGGACGCACGGTAAAATTCGGGCATACGGTATGTCTGAACTTGTCGGCTGACGGGCAAGCGGCTAGCCGTGATGATGTGAACAGCATGGACAAATCCCAAACCGACCCGCCGCCGCCCCCGACGACGCCGGCGTTCCCCGCGGCCAACCGCGACTGGCCCGCCGCTGGCCTGGCCGACATTCAGGCAATCCTGTGTGCGCCCGGCGCGCGGTTCGAGATGGAGGAGCGTGTCATACGCGGCCAGCCCGTGCGGACCTGGAAAAACGCGCCGCCCACGCTGGCCGCTCTGGCGGGCGCCGCGCGCGGCCATGGCGATAAAATATTCATGATCCTGGAGCAGGAACGGGTCAGCTACGCCGCCTGGCACCGCGCCACAGCGGCGCTGGCCCGGCATTTTCAGACGCTGGGCATCGCCAAGGGAGACCGGATCGCGCTGGCCATGCGCAACCTGCCCGAATGGCCGGTCGCCTTTTTTGCCGCCACCGCGATCGGTGCGGTGGTGGTGCCGCTCAATGCCTGGTGGACCGGGCAGGAACTGGAATATGGAATGAAGGACGCGGGCGCGCGCATGTTCATTTGCGATGCCGAGCGCCATGCGCGGATGTGCGATCACTATGCCGCGCTGCCCGATCTGGAAGCCGTGCTGGTGGCGCGCGCGCGCGGCGATCTTGGCGCAAACGCCCGTTCGCTCGAAAGCGTGATCGGCACCCCGGCGGACTATGCCGCGCTGCCGGACGATGATCTGCCCGAGGCCGCACTGGACGCCGATGATCCGGCCACGATCTTCTACACCAGCGGCACCACCGGCAAGCCCAAGGGCGCGCTCGGCACGCACCGCAACATCTGCACCAACATCTTTTCCAGCGCCTATGCCGCCGCACGCTCCTTTCTGCGGCGCGGTGAGCTGCCGCCCGATCCGCCGCCGCGCGCGGTCGGGCTGCTGGTGATCCCGCTGTTCCATGTCACCGCCTGTTCCGCGACGATGACCGGCGCGATGGCGGGCGGCGCGACGATGATCTTCATGCACAAATGGGATGCCGAGGAGGCGTTCGCTATCATCGAGCGCGAGGGCGTCACCCAGGCCGGCGGCGTACCGACCATCGCCTGGCAACTGATCGAGCATCCCGCGCGCGGGGCATATGATCTGCGTTCGCTGACATCGGTCAGCTATGGCGGGGCGCCGTCCGCGCCCGATCTGGTGCGCAAGATCCGCGACGTGCTGGGCGCGCTGCCGGGCAACGGCTGGGGGATGACCGAGACCATGGCCACCGTCACCAGCCACGGCGCAGAGGACTATCTCCACCGCCCCGACAGCTGCGGCCCGCCGGTGCCGGTGTCCGATATCAAGGTGATGCACGAGGATGGCAGCACCGAAATGCCGTTCGGCGAGATCGGTGAACTGTGGGCGCGCGGGCCGCAGATCGTGGCGGGATACTGGAACAAGCCCGGCGCCACGGCGGAGACCTTTATCGATGGCTGGGTGCGCACCGGAGATCTGGCGCGGATCGACGCCGAAGGCTTTTGCTACATTGTCGACCGGGCCAAGGACATCGTCATCCGGGGCGGCGAAAATATCTATTCGACCGAGGTGGAGAACATCCTCTACGATCACCCCGCCGTCACCGACGCCGCCGTGATTGCCCTGCCCCACCGCACGCTGGGGGAGGAGCCGGGCGCGGTGGTCCACCTGGCCCCCGGACAAACCGCGAGCGAACGCGAACTGCAGGACTGGGTCCGGCGCCATATCGCCGCATTCAAGGTACCGGTGCGGATCGTTTTCTCCGACGAAACACTGCCGCGCAACGCCAATGGCAAGATCATGAAGAACGAACTGAAAAGCCTGTTCGAGGAGACCACAGCATGACCATGCCCGGCATCGCATTTGCTGTCCTGATGCAGGCCGCCGCGCCCGCCCCCGCTTCAGTTCCCGCGACCGATTCGGGCCCCTCGACCGATTCGGGCCCCGCCTCCGATTCGGCGCCCAATGATTATACGCTGGAGCAGAACTGGCTCTGCCGTCCCGGCCGCCGCGATGCCTGCACCATCCCGCGCGATGCCGCCACGGTGGCGGCCGACGGAACCGTCACCGATGCGCCATTCGTGCAGGCCGCCGCGCCGGCCGCGGACTGTTTTTACGTCTATCCTACCGTCTCGCTCGACGCACCGGACAACAGCGACATGGTGGCCAATGATGAGGAGCGATCGGTCGTCGCCGCGCAGTTCGCGCGATTTGGCGGCGTCTGCCGTCCGTTCGCGCCGGTCTATCGCCAGATCACGCTCAGCGCGCTGCGCCGGGCGATGATCTCCGGCACGATGCGCGCGGGCGATCGCGCGCTGATCTACAACGACGTGCGCGATGCTTTCCGCGATTATCTGACGCGCGACAATGGCGGGCGGCCGTTCGTGCTCTACGGGCATAGCCAGGGTGCGGGCATCCTCAAGGAGCTGGTGGCCGGGGAGGTGGACGGCCAGCCGGTGCAGCGCCAGATGCTGTCGGCCCTGCTGATCGGCACCAATGTGGCTGTACCGGACGGCAAGGATGTCGGCGGCGATTTCAAGGCGGTGCCGCTTTGCCGCTCGGCCGACCAGACCGGCTGCGTGGTCAGCTACATGAGCTTTCGGGCCGAGGCTCCCCCGCCCGTCACGTCGCGCTTCGGCCGCGTCGAGGGCGCAAAGCTGCGCGCGGCCTGCACCAATCCGGCCGACCTGTCTGGCACGCGCGGCATGGCTGCGGCCGATGCCACGCTGCTGAACCGTGGATCGATCGTCTCCAGCGCCGAGGCCGCGCCGCCGTGGACCGATGCCGCGCCCACGATCACCCAAGGCTATATCAAGGTGCCGGGACTGCTCTCCACACAATGCGTGCGGACGGACGGGTTCGACTATCTGGCGGTAACGGTGAACGGCGATCCGGCCGATCCGCGCACCGACAGCATAGTAGGCGACGTTAAAATCGGCGGCACTGTTTTGGCCGACTGGGGCCTGCACCTGATCGACGTCAACGTGGCCGAGGGCGATCTGACCGGCCTGATCGCCAGCCAGGCCGCTGCCTGGCAAACGCGAGCGGGCGGCTAGACCGCGCAGCAATCGCGGCACCTTGCCCGTCAGGCCCCGCGATTGCCGCGCGGCGCGATCGGGTGGCTCGCGGACAACCCGCCATCGACGGGGAGCGCCTGTCCGTTGACATAGCTCGCCTGATCGCTCGCCAGGAACAGCGCCGCCTTGGCGATCTCTTCCGGCTCACCGCCGCGCTTCATGGGGTTGAGCTGGCCGATCTTTTCCAGCTTTCCGGCGCCCCGCGCATAATCATAGACCGGCTTGGTCATCCCGGTTTCAATCAGGCCGGGGCAGATGCAGTTGACGCGCACATTGGTGCCGTCGAGCTGATAGGCGGCGGTCTTGACCAGATTGATCACCCCCGCCTTGCTCGCCGAATAGCTGGCCGGCCCCGCGCCCGAACGCAGCCCCGCGACCGATGCCGTGCAGACGATCGATCCGCCGCCGCGCTCGGCAATTTTGGGCGCGCCATATTTGATCGCAAGATACGGCCCGATCAGATTGACGCGCAGCACCTCGGCCCAGTCGCCCGCATCGCTGTCGAACAATCCGCCGGGCTTGTCGCCGGTGATCCCGGCATTGGCGTAGATGATATCCAGCCCGCCGAAGCGCGCGCACGCGTCCTCGACCAGCGCTTTGACCGCCGCCTCGTCGCCCGCGTCCATCTGCGTGGCGAACCCCGCGCCGCCTGCCGCTTCGATCATCGCCAGCGTCTCGTGCACCGCCTCGGCGCGGTCCGCGATCATCACGCTCGCGCCCGCCTCGGCGAACAGCTTTGCCGATGCCCGCCCGATGCCCGATGCCGCCCCGGTGACGATCGCCACCTTGCCCGATAGATTTATCTGCACGCTCATATCAACGATCCTCCGTCGACCACGATGGTTTGACGGCAGACGCTAGAGCATCTCCGCGGCGGGGGGAACGGCGCAAGCGGCATGGCGATCATTTTCCGTGACCGCCGCCTCCCCGCTTGCTAGCCCGGACATGCAGGGAGTATACCGCGCGCATGAACGCCGAAATCAGCGCCGACCCAGAAGAGCGTACGGACCGGTTCGAAGCCAAGCGCGAGCGGATCATTTCCGCCGCGGCCGAGCTGATCAACGCGCGCGGCGTCAAGGGGATGACCTTTGTCGATGTCGGCCGGATGGTCGATCTCAACACCACCAGCATCGCCTATTATTTCAAGCGCAAGGAAAAGCTGGCCGAGGCGGTGTTCCAGCGCACGCTGGAGCGGATCGAGCGCGAGGTCGACATCGCCGCCGCCGAAGGCACGCCCGAGCAACGCGTCCACCGTTATCTGCAACTGACGTTCGACCGCATCGCCGCGCAGCGCGAAGGCACGCATCCGCCCGAGGCTGCCCTGTCCGATATCCGCGCCATGCCGGAGGATACGCGCGATCGGCTGCTCGGCAAATTTGTCGGCATGTTCCGCAAGGCGCGCGGCTTCTTCGGCAGCAGCGATGATCCCGTCGGCCACGCCGATTTGACCGCGCGGGCGCATATTTTCCTGGAATATACCTATTGGCTTCCGATCTTGCTGAGCGATTATTCGCGCACGGATTTCGGCCGGCTGCGCGAACGCAGTTTTGAACTCATGCGCACCGGCGTGGCGGCCGAAAACCATGCGCCGCGGTCGATCGATCTGCCTGCGCCGGACCTGCCGGCCAGCGGCGGGCAGGAACGCGGGCTGACCGATTTTCTGGAGGCGGCGACCCGGCTGATCAACGAGCGCGGCTATCGCGGCGCCTCGGTCGAGCGGATCGCCAGCCAGCTCAACGTGACCAAGGGCAGTTTCTACCACCATCTTGCGGCCAAGGACGATCTGGTGATGAAATGCTTCGCCGCGAGCTATGACCGCGTATCGGCAACACAGCGGGTGGCGCTGGACCAGAACGGCAGCTTTCTGGACCGGATCGCAGCCGCGGTGGAAAGTCTGGTCCATTCGCAGTTCGGCGGAAACCGGCCGCTGCTGCGGACAACGGCCATGGGCGTGCTGCCGCCGCGGATGCAGCAGATGGTGCTCGAACGATCCGACTGGATGGCGCGGCGCTTCGCCGGAATGATGATCGACGGGATTACCGAAGGATCGGTCCGCGCGATCGATCCGCTGGTGGCGAGCCAGCTGGCCATGGTGATGCTGAACGCCGCCTGGGATCTCAAGAACTGGGCCGGACGGCGCGACATGGCGCTGGCGACGCGGCTCTACACCGCGCCGCTGCTCCATGGTTTCTTCGGGCCGCCCGCTAACAGCCAAATCGCCAAAAACTAGACCGCCGAAAGCCGGACCGCTTCAATAATCGTTGAGGCGCGCAAACCGTTCGCGGTGGAACGCGCTCGATCCCCACAGCTGTTCCAGCGTGCGCGCGCGCTTCAGATAAAAGCCGATATCATATTCGTCGGTCATGCCGATGCCGCCGTGCATCTGCACCGCTTCCTTGCTCATATGATGGATCGCGTCGCTGGCGACCGCCTTGGCCTGGCTCGCCGCCATGGCGATGTCGCCGCGCTTGTCGTCGAGCGCGGCCAACCCGTTCTCGACCGCCGAGCGCATCAGCTCTATCTCCCCGAACAGATCGGCCATGCGGTGCTGCAACGCCTGAAAGCTGGAGAGCACCTGGTTAAACTGCACGCGCTGTTTCAGATAGCCGAGCGTCACGTCGAACGCCTGCAGCGCCATGCCCAGCATTTCCGCCGAAGCCCCGATGCGCGCGCGGTCGAGAATCTGATCGAGCAGATCGTCCCCGCCGTCCGCCAGTTTCTCGGCGGGCGCGCCGTCAAACGTCAGTTCGGCCCAGCCGCGCTGGTCAACCATCGATCGGCCCGAACGGGTTACCCCGTCCACCGACCCGTCGACGAGATAGACACCGTCCGCCGCCGAGACGATGAACAGCCCCGCGCTCATCCCCTCGGGCACAAACATCTTGGTGCCGCTGAGCTTGCCGCCCGAAACGCTGGTATCGTTCTTGCCCGGATGGTGGCGCGGGCCTTCGTCGATAGCGAGCGTGCCGATCACCTCGCCGCTGGCAATCTTCGGCAGCCACGCGCTTTTCTGCGCGTCCGATCCGCCGAGGATCAGCGCGCTCGCCGCGCCCAGCGCGGATGCGAGCAGCGGGCTTGCCGTCAGGCTGCGTCCGGTTTCCTCGAGCACCAGCCCCAGGCTCATATAGCCAAAATCGGAGCCGCCATGCTCTTCGGGAATAATCACCCCGGCCCAGCCCATCTCGGCCATCTCGGCATAGACGTCCGCGTCATAGCCCGCATCGCCATCACCGTCGCGCACCTTGCGGAACGCGCCGACGGGATTTTCCTTCTTGGTCCATTCGCGCGCCATATCGCGCAACATGGTCTGTTCTTCGCTGAGGATAGCCATTTTTATCTCCCTCTCCCCTTCAGGGGAGAGGGCCGGGGAGAGGGGGAGTCCGCGGCCCGTGCTGTAAAGTTATGATGGGAGACTGCCCCTCTCCCTTCGGCCCCTGCGGGCTTCTTCCCTCTCTCCCTCAAGGAGAGAGGGACGGATTTACTGGTGATCCAGCATCCCCAGGATGCGCTTGGAGATGATGTTGTTCTGCACCTCGGTCGAGCCGCCGTAGATCGTGGTCGCCTTGCCGAACAGCCAGGTGCGGGTTGAACGCAGCTCGTCCTCGCTGAACCCTTCGCCTTCCCAGCCCAGACCCTTCATCCCCATGATCTCGATCATCATTTCGGCGCGCTGCTGGCCCAATTTGGTACCGACTTTTTTCAGGATCGAGCTGACCTCGGACACGCCGCCGGTGGCCTTTGCCTCGGCCTGCACACGCAGCGCGGTGCCCAGGAAGCTGCGCCACTGCATCTCGAAATCGCTGATTTTCGTGCGCAGCTCGGCATCATCAAGCTGGCCATTGTCGTTCACGCCGACATAGGTCTTGGCCATCGCGTGGAGCGGCATGGTGGGCATGCGGATCGCGCTGCCGCCGCCCGACAGATTGGTGCGCTCATGCTGCAGCAGGCGCTTGCCGATGGTCCAGCCCTGCCCTTCCTTGCCCACCAGATTTTCCTTGGGCACCCTGACGTTGGTGAAAAACGTTTCGCAGAACGGGCTCATGCCGCTGATCATGCGGATCGGCTTCACATCGACGCCGTCCGCTTTCATGTCCATCAGCATGAAGGAAATACCCTCATGCTTGTGGCTCTTGTCGGTGCGCACGAGCGCGAAGCATTTGTCCGCCCATTGCCCGCCGCTGGTCCAGGTCTTCTGGCCATTCACGATATAATGATCGCCACCCACTGGATCAGAAACGGCTTCCCCGAAGGTCTGGATATTGGCGAGATCGGATCCGGCATTGGGTTCGCTATAGCCCTGGCACCAGCGTATTTCACCGCGGGCGATCGGCGGGATATGCTCTTTCTTCTGCTCTTCGGAGCCATATTCCAGCAACGTGGGGCCAAACATCATCACGCCCATGCCGCCGATCGGGTTATACGCCTGCGCGCGGCTCATTTCCTGGTTCAGGATCTTGGCCTGCTCGCGTGACAAGCCGCCACCGCCATAGGCCTTGGGCCATGTCGGCGTGCCCCAACCCTTGTCGCCCACCGCCGTGCGCCAGGATTTTTCATCGGCGCTCTCGTCGGTCGGGCCCTCGACGGAGGACAGGCTGTTGTCCGTGCCCTTCAGCGATGCGGGGAAATGGGCGTCCAGCCAGCTGCGCACCTCCGCGCGGAAGGTTTCGCCATCGGTCTCGGCTGTCGTTGCGGGCGCGCTCGCCATCGTCATCTCCTCGGGGACTTTTCGTGCCATCGGTATGCCCCAAAACCGCCGGCGATGAAAGCTGCGATTGCGCGGGCGGACGGCGGGCTGTCGGCGGGCTGTCGGCGGGCTGCCGACTGGCTGTCGACTGGCGGGCGCAGCGCTATTGGAGCAGGCGCTATTGGCGCAGACGCATCATGCCTTCCTGCGTACAGCTGGCAACCAGGCGGCCGTCGGCGGCAAAGATACTCCCCCTGTTCATGCCTCGCGCATGGCCGGTCCACGGGCTGTCCATGGCGAACAGCAGCCACTCATCCATCCGGAACGGCTCGTGAAACCACATCGCGTGATCGATGCTGGTCATCGCCAGTTTGTGTGTGGCCCAGTGTATGCCGTGCGGCAGGTTGGACGTGCCCAGCAGCAGCATGTCGCTGGCAAAGGCCAGCATCAGCCGGTGCAGCGACTCCGGCCCCTCGACCGGTGCCACGGTGCGCATCCAGGCGTGCTGGAAGGGCGGCTGCTTCTCACCCGATCCGGGGAAACGTGGCTCCACCGTGCGAAATTCGATCGGGCGGGGGCGTGCGCGCATCCGGGCCAGATATTCGGCCGGCACACCGTCTTGCGTTTCGAGCCGCTCGATCTCGGTCGGCAACGCGTCGGGGCCGGGCACGTCCGGCATCGGCATCTGATGATGCAGGCCGTCGGCGGGCCGCTGGAAGCTGGCCGAGAAGTTGAAGATCGGCCTGCCGTGCTGGATCGCGATGACGCGGCGGTTGGAAAAGCTGCGGCCGTAGAAATCGCGTTCCACGCGGTAGATGATCGGCGTGCCCGGCTCACCGCCGCGCAAGAAATAGGCGTGGAGCGAATGGACGATCCGATCTTCCTCCACGCTCTGCGAAGCAGCCGCCAGCGCCTGCGCAATAACCTGCCCGCCAAAAACGCGTTCGCGATCATCATCATTGTTGAGGCCACGGTATAGATCGGTGTCGAGCCGCTCGACGGTCAGCAATTTGCGCAGGCCGCCGACGAGTCGCTGGGGCGGATATTGGTTAATGTCTTGCGTAGACTCATCGTCGGACATGTCTGGTTCCCTTATATATGGTCGTCCGGCCTCATCCCCGGCACCGTTGGTCGCGTCAAGCGAGATAAGGACCGATAGCCTCCGTAGCGGAGACTACACCGCTGGAGGGCGGCCTGGGGTTGGTTAAGAAAGCTACAGTTTTCTGTTATAAATCAAAGGCATAAAGAATATGCAGCTGGCGACGACAACAATCCGCACGCGCTTTCGCAGGGCGTCCCGCTCCGTCCGACTGGGCAGGTTCATCGGCTATGGTGTGGCCGTGCTGGTGCCCGCCCTGGGCCTGATCGGCGCCGCGCGGGCCGATGCCCCGGCACCGGCCGGCGGCTTTGTGCCGATCGAAATCAGCGCCGATATCGATGCGCGCATGGCGCAGCCTGCCGCGGCAGCGATTGCCGTTGACGCCGTGCTGGACGCTGCGTCCGACACGCCCGGCCTCGCTGCGCCAGCCGAAGACATGCTGGCCCAAGACATTCTGGCCGAAGACATGCTGGAAAATATCGCCGGGGGCGGCGCCAGCTATTACGGCCCCAATCTGGCCGGCAACCGCACCGCCAGCGGCGAACGGTTCGATCCGACGCAGCTGACCGCGGCGCACCGCACCCTGCCGATGGGCAGCAAGGTCAAGGTGACGATGGGCGGCAAATCGGTGATCGTGCGGATCAACGATCGCGGACCGTTCCACGGCAATCGCGTGATCGACCTGTCGACGGCCGCGGCCAAGCAGATCGGCCTGTTTCGCGCCGGTACGGGACGGGTGAAGCTGCAGCTCGTCAGCGGCTGAGCGGGCGTTTCGATTGGCGGCCGCTTGGGTTGAGACGGGCTGCGGCTGGAATCCGCTTCGGCTGAAACCGGCTCGGGCAGACGCGCCTGATTTATCCCGCCGCCAGCTTGCGGTTATAAGCCGCCTCCCTGTCTTCCTCGATATCGTGCATCGCCAGCTCGACCGAGGTAAAGCTGCGGCATTGGCGCGGACGATCGCTCTGGTTTAGCGCCGCGGCAATCGGCGCATGCATGGCGGCAAAGGCCACGCGCACCGCCTTGACCTCCAGGTTGTCGAGCAGCCGCTCCAGCATGGCGATCCCGCTGGCATCGATGCTGTTGACCGAGCGCATATCCAGCACCAGCCATGTCACCTTGTCATAACCCGAAACGAAGTTGAGGATCGCATCCTCGCAGTAGGACGCGTTGCCAAAATAGATCGAGCGATCGATCCGAACGATCAGCACCGGCAGCGTGCGCACGTCGCCCTTCTTGCGGTCGATCGAGCGATACACGTTGAGATCGTCCAGCTTGTCGACCTGTGTCACGCGCGGCAGGCTGCTGAACCACAGGAACGCCGCCAGCCCCATCAACGTGCCCAGCATCAGCCCCCATTGCACGCCGAGCAGCAGGGTCAGCGCCAGCGTGGCCAGCAGCACCGCGCTCTCGACCTTGCTGTAGCGCATCACCGCGCGGATCGCGCGCAATTTGACGAGGCCGAACACCGCGCTGATCACCAGCGCGGCCAGCGCAGCCTCGGGCAGATAAGCCAGCGCGCCCGTCAGGAACAGCAGCACGGCCAGCGTCACCAGCGACGCGATCACCGAGCTGATCGGTGAGCGGCTGCCGCTGTCGGCGGTCAGCGCCGAACGGCTGAGGCTGACCCCCACGGCGTAGCCCCCGGTCAGCCCCGCCGCGATATTGGCCGCGCCGAGTGCCAGCGCCTCGCGGTCGCTGCGCACCTTGCGCCGGTTCTTGCCGGCCAGCGATTTGGCCACCGCGCTGCCGATCACGAACACGATCAGCGCCGCGATCAGGCTGGACGGGGCGAGCGCGATCCAGGGATCCATCGCCAGCGGCGGCCCATGCAGGCGCGGCAAGCCCCCGGAAACATCGCTAACGCGCGGCACCGAGAGCGCGGTGGTACCGACCAGCAGCGCCGCGCCCACCAGCACCATCAGCGGGATCGCCTTGACCATCAGCCCGCGCCAGGGCGGCCGCACGCCGAGCTTCCACAAGACCGGCCCGGCATAACGATCGCCCAGCAGCAGCAGCGCCAACGCGCCCGCGCCGATCATCGCCGCATCGCCGTGCATGCCCGGCAGCGCGCCCAGCAATCCGCGCATCGTGCCGATCAGATCGCCGCTCCTGGGGATATCGATGCCAAACAAGGTCGGCAACTGGCTCGCCGCGATCAGCACCGCGGCGGCCGCGGTGAAGCCCAGCAGCACCGGTTCGCTCACAAAATTGACCAGCCGCCCGAGCCGGAAGACGCCGAGCAGCAGCAGCGCCGCGCCCACTTCAAGCGCGATCACCATCGCCGCCTGCATGGGCGGCACGCCGCTCGACGTGATCGCGTCACCCACGATGAGCGAGATCAGCGCGACCGGACCGATCGACACGAACGGGCTGGTGCCCAGCACCAGATACAGCAGCGGCGGCGCGAGCGCGGCGTAAAGCCCCATCTGCGGCGGCAGTCCGGCGAGCAGCGCATAGGCCATTGCCTGCGGGATGAGCAGGACCGAGAGGACCAGCCCTGCGATGGCATCGTCGAGCAGGAAAGCGCGGCGGTAATCCTGCAGCCAGCCCGGCTTGGCGGGGAGGAGATCGGCCGGTGTCATTATGTGTCGTCGGCCCCCGAAACGCTCTCTTCAGCAATGGAGCCTAAACCGCAGGCAGGTCCATGCGCAATCTCTCTCGTAAAACAGCCCAAGGCTCTGCTGCTGTGCGCTCCTGCACAAATTCAGGAACTGGAGGTTACCCCAAGACCCGCCCCGCCACCGCATCGAGCTTGGCCAGCAGCGCCGGATCGCGGTGCGCGGGATCGGTGATCAGCGCATAGTCCAGCACCGTATCGAGCGGGCTGGCCGCGCGCGTTTCGGGCAGCGCGCGGACGAACGCCTCCACCGCCTTTCGCGCCACCGCGCCGTTCGCGGTCATCTGCGCGATCACCTCACGCACCTCCACGAACGCGGTTTCCTCGCGCCAGCAATCATAGTCGGTGACCATGCCGATCAGCGCATAGGGCAGCTCCGCCTCGCGCGCCAATTTGGCCTCGGGCATCGCCGTCATGCCGATCACGTCCGCGCCCCACTGGCGGTAGAGCAGGCTTTCGGCGCGGGTGGAAAATTGCGGGCCTTCCATCGCCAGATAGGTGCCGCCCTTGGTCACTGCCCCGCCCGCGACGCTCACCGCCTCGGCGGCACAGGCAGACAGGCGCGCGCACACCGGCTCGGCCATCGAGACATGCGCGACCATGCCGCCGCCGAAGAAGCTGGAGGGCCGCCCCTTGGTGCGGTCGATAAACTGATCGACCACCACGAAGCGGCCCGGCGCCAGTTCTTCGCGCAAGCTGCCGATCGAACTGATCGCCAGGATATCGGTGCAGCCGCTGCGCTTCAGCGCATCGATATTGGCGCGCGCGTTGAGATCGGAAGGCGCGATCCGGTGCCCGCGGCCGTGGCGCGGCAGGAAGCGCAGCTCGACATCGCCGATCCGCCCGAACAGGATGTCGTCCGAGGGCTCACCCCAGGGCGATTCGACGCTGCGCCATTGCTGATCCTCCAGCCCGTCGATGGCATAGAGACCCGAGCCCCCGATAATTCCGATGGTCCACTGACCCGCCATAAACCCAATCTCCGTTAGCCCTGAGCTTGTCGAAGGGCTGTCCTGTTTTTGCAAGCGAGGAAGCAGGAAGTACGGTCCGGCGACAAGTTCAGCCCGAACGGGTTTGGGTTCATAATTGAAACTGTTGCACTTGACGTTCGCGTAAACTCCCGCTCCAATCACGCGAAACAAACCGGAGAGCCGCCATGTCGATCGATACCGCCACCCGCACCGCCTATGATGAGGATATGGACGCGTTCCGCGATACGGTGCGCAGCTTCATGCGGGACCGCGTGGCCCCGAACGCAGACGCATGGGACGAGGCCAAGATCGTACCCAAATCGATCTGGAAGGAAGCGGGCGAACTCGGCATGCTGTGCCCCACCGTGCCCGAGGAATATGGCGGGCTCGGCCTCGATTTCCGCTACAATGCCGTGGTTGACGAGGAAGCGGCTTACGGCGCGGGCACCACGCTGGGCTTTTCGCTGCAATCGGACATCGTGTGCGATTATATCATCAATTACGGCTCCGAGGAGCAGAAGCAGGAATGGCTGCCGAAAATGGTCTCGGGCGAGGTGATCACCGCCATCGCCATGACCGAACCGGGCGTCGGATCGGATCTGCAATCGATCCAGACGAGCGCCAAGAAGGATGGCAATCATTACGTCATCAACGGCTCCAAAACCTATATCACCAACGGCCAGAACGCCGATCTCGTGCTGGTCTGCGCCGTCACCAATCCCGATGCGGAGAAGAAATGGCAGGGCGTTTCGATCATCCTGGTCGAGGCCGACCGCGAGGGTTATGCCAAGGGACGCAACCTGGATAAAATCGGGCAGGACGCGGCCGATACGTCGGAGCTGTTCTTCAACGATGTGCGCGTGCCGATCACCAATTGCCTGGGCGAAGAGGGCAAGGGCTTCATCTATCTGATGAGCCAGCTCGGGCAGGAACGACTGTCGATCGCGGTCAGCGCGCAGGCCAGCGCGCAGAAAGCTTTCGACGATACGGTGGCGTTCGTGAAGGAGCGCAAGGCGTTCGGAAAGACCGTGTTCGATTTTCAGAACACGCGCTTCGTGCTGGCGGATTTGAAGGTCAAGCTGCAGGTCGGCTGGGCGCATCTCGACCATTGCCTGACGCTCCATGCCAAGCGCACGCTGACGCCCGAAGAGGGCGCCGCGGCCAAGCTGTGGCACACCGAGTTTCAGTGGGAGATGATGGACAAATGTCTGCAACTGCACGGCGGCGCGGGCTATATGAACGAATATCCCATCGCCCGCATGTGGCGCGGCGCCCGCGTCACCCGCATCTTCGGCGGCACCACCGAGATCATGAAGGAGCTGATCGGGCGCAGCCTGTAAATGCCCCATGAAACGGACCTCCCGAGCTACGGAAATATTTGATGACCAATCCCGCCAAACCACCGCGCGACATTGCCGCTTATCCGTTTCGCACCCACACCGAGACGCGGTTCCAGGACCTCGATCCGCTGGGCCATCTCAACAATGTCGCGATCGCCGCGCTGTTCGAGAACGGCCGGGTGCGGTTCAACCAGTCGCTGGCGCTGACCCATGCGCCGGGGACGCGCTGGCTGATCGCACGCGTCGAGATCGATTATGTCGCGGAGGGATTTTTCCCCGAAGCGGTGGAGATCGCCAGCGGCATCGGACGCGTGGGCAATAGCAGCTGGCAGATCGTCAGCGCCGCGTTCCAGAAAAAGGGCTGCGTGGCGACGAGCATCACGACGCTGGTGCTGACGGACAAGGACGGCTCGCGCCCGATGGACGCTGCCATGCGCGCGGTGCTGGAAGCGCAGAGGGTCGCGGGTTCATCGGAAAGCTAAGCCGCAACGCAACGTCATCCCGGGCTCGATCCGGGATGGCCAGCATGGAGCGCAATCTATTTAACCTCTTGTAATATAAGAATATTTCTTGAAGAATCTCGCGATAGCCCGCGCTTTGTCGGCAGTAATCCGCCGGCGGATGTAGGATATATTCTTACATGTTTTTGCAACAGCATCGCGTATACTTTGGATATTTTGCGCAACTTCCTGTCGCGCAAGGCCCTCAATCGACCCAATGGGCGGCGCGCTTCTGCATCTGGCTGGTAACCGCCTCGATCTGGTTTGGCCTGCGTATCACGCGGGCCTGCGCCGCGCTTTCGGCCATCAGCGCGTCGGCCTCGTCCATGAAGGCGGTCGCGTTGAACAGCGCCTTGGCCTCGCGCATCGCCTCCGGATTGCGATCGGCGATGATGGCCGCCATCGCGCGCGCGCGCTCCAGCGGAGCGTCCCGCACCTCGGTGGCAAAGCCCCATTCCGCCGCCTCGCGGCCGTTGAACTCGGCGTTGGTATAGGTCAGCCGCCGCAACACATCGTCACGCACATTGCGGCGCCACAGGGCATAGCCACCCATGTCCGGCACCAGCCCCCATTTCATCTCCATGATCGAGCACCGCGTTTCGGGCGAGATGATCCGCATGTCCGCGCCGCTGGCGATCTGCAGCCCGCCGCCGAAGCAAATGCCATGGACCGCCGCGATCACCGGCATCGGCAATTCGCGCCAGACCATCGCCACCTTCTGAAAGATATTGGAGGTGCCGTGCGTGCGGTCCATCAGCGGCATGCCCGATCCGCCGCTGGCCATGCTGGCCATGTCCAGCCCCGCGCAGAACGCCCGCCCTTCGCCCGACAGGATGACCGCGCGCACCGAACGCTCTTGCAGCAGCCGCTCGCCGGCGGCCACGATAGCCTCGAACATCGCCGGATCGAGCGCGTTCATCTTGTCCGGCCGGTTCAGCCGCACGTCGGCGATATGGTTCTCGATGGTGATCGATACGCGGTCGTTCATGGTGTCACTCACGCCTTTTCTGCTGGGCCGCCGGGGATATTGACGCCATTGCGGGCCAGGAACTTTCTCACGCCGCGCGCGGCCTGACGGATGCGCTGTTCATTCTCGACCAGCGCCAGCCGCACGAAGCCCTCGCCCTCCGATCCGAAGCCCGCACCCGGCGCAACGGCGACCTTGGCCTCGGACAGCAATCTCTTGGCAAACTCGACCGATCCGAGATGCGCCAGCGTTGGCGGAATTGGCGCCCAGGCGAACATGCTGGCTTGCGGCGAGGGCACGTCCCAGCCGGCCCGCGCGAAGCTGTCCACCATCACATCGCGCCGCGCCTTGTACAGCGCGCGGTTGGCCGCAACGGCATCCTGCGGCCCGTTGAGCGCGGCGACGGCGGCGGCCTGGATCGGGGTGAACGCGCCATAATCGAGATAGCTTTTCACCCGCGCCAAGGCGTCGATCAGCGTGGTGTTGCCGACCGCAAAACCCATGCGCCAGCCAGCCATGGAATAGGTCTTGGACATGCTGGTGAACTCTACCGCGACATCCTTGCCGCCCGGCACCTGCAGGATCGAGGGCGTGGGCTCCTCGCCAAAATAAATCTCGGCATAAGCGAGGTCCGAGATGACCCATAGCTTATGCTCCTTGGCGAACGCCACGACCTCGCGGTAGAACGCCAGATCGGCGACATAGGCGGTGGGGTTGGACGGATAGCCGATCACCAGCACCGACGGCTTGGGCACCGAATAGTTCATCGCATATTCGAGGCGCTGGAAGAAATCCGGCCCCGGCGCGGCGGGGATCGAGCGGATCGCGGCGCCGGTGATGATGAAACCGAAAGTGTGGATCGGATAGCTGGGGTTCGGGGCGAGCACGACATCGCCCGGCGCGGTGATCGCCTGCGCCAGATTGGCGAGCCCTTCCTTGGAGCCGAGCGTGACCACGACTTCGGTGTCCGGATCGAGATCGACGCCGAAGCGGCGCTGATAATAGCCCGCCTGTGCCTTCCTGAGGCCCTTGATGCCCTTGGACGCGCTATAGCCATGCGCGCCGGGATCACGCGCGACCTCGCACAGTTTTTCGATGATATGCGGGGCGGGCGCGCCGTCGGGATTGCCCATCCCGAGGTCGATAATATCCTCTCCGTTAGCCCGCGCCGCGGCCTTCATCGCGTTGACCTCGGCGAAGACATAGGGCGGCAGCCGGCGGATGCGGTAGAATTGATCGTTCATGACAGGCGCAGCCATATCGGGCGGAACCGCGCGCGTCATGCGGAACTTCATGCTATGGCAGCGGAAAGTCTTGGAACAAGGCTGCGGCGAAGGAGCGGATGAGCATGGCGGACAAGAGCAAAGACGGCGGCGTGGCCCGGGGGCTGGAACAGGCGGGCCAGGATCTGGCGGCAGGCACGCAGAACCTGCTCGAGCAGATGCAGCAATGGGGCTTTGTGTCCTTGCGCGCGCAGCAGCTGCTCGCCGAATATGCCGCCGAGCAGATCGCCGACGGCTCGCTCGCCGCGCGCTCCGAGGCGATGATGCGCCGCTGGATGGAAGGCACCGAGGCACCCGCCAGCTATCGCCTGGGCGCGCAGGACCCGATGGCGGCAATGCGCCAGCAGGCCGACATCATGGTCTCCAGCTTCGATTATTGGGGCAAGATGATGACCGCCGGGCTGGAGGGCTGGACCAAGCC
>JBBSUT010000004.1:0-41040 GCA_038234155.1 Sphingomonadales bacterium
CTGATAGTTGCCCCGCCAGGACTGACGACGCTGCGACCAGTAGCGCTGCTGATAATTGTCCCAGCGATAGGCGCGGCGATTTTGATCGTAGACGTAATATCCGGTGCCGGGATAATAATAATTACCGTACCAACCCCAATAGGGATCGCCATAAGCACCATAAGCGCTGTTGCCATAATAGCCGTCGTCATATCCGTAATAACCACTGTTGTAGCCTGAACCGACGGATACGCCGGTGTACAGGCCATCACCATAATAGCCCGAACAGGCACTCAATCCGACACCGGCCACGGCCAGCAAAACTACATTGCGAACTTTCAACACGGACATTTCGACTCTCCCGATACTCATGGGCTTCCATCGGCCGGAGCTGCTTAACCGATCCTTAAGCTAATGCCGGTCGTTAGACTGTGAATGCGCGAAGGCCGATCCGGTTCAATCCCGGTGATGGCACCGTCCAGTCATGGGACGGTCAACCCAGATATTGCGGACCCAGATCTGCGGCCAGATCGCGGGGACGGGTGAACCGTTCCAACCGCCCCGTTTGTGACAGGAGCGCCGGCCAGTCGGCGATGTCGAGGGTCAGTTCCGCGATGGAAGCGGTGGGATATTTCTCCTCCACCAGATCGCGCGGCGGACCACCGCCCTCGTCCGGCACCAGTTCCAGCACCAAATCTTCCAACCCCGGATTGTGGCCGCACATCATGACATGGCCGGAGTCCCCGCCGCGACAGCGCAGCACCTCCATCAGCGTTTCCGCCGAAGCGAGGTAAATGCGCTTGTCGATCTCATATGGTATCGCGCGACCGTAGCTCTGGACGATACCGTCGATCGTCTCGGTCACCCGCGCGGCCGGGCTGCAGAGCACGAGATCAAAGGTCAGGCGATGTTCGGCCATCCAGCTTCCGATCACCCGTGAGGCACGCCAGCCGCGCTCGTTAATCGGGCGCTCGACATCGCGGCGGCCGTCGTCGGCCCAATCCGATTTGGCGTGGCGGATCAATGTCAGCTTCTTGGTCACTCGCCCAAATCCTCGCCCAGCTCCAAATCGTTGCCCAGCTCCATAGCTTTACCCTGCCGCTTGTCACCGTCCGACGCCCCGCTTTGGACTGGCGTTCCCGGGAGCGGCATCTCTTGCCCGCTTTCGCGCGGGACCGAAAGCCCGCTTATACTGGCGATTGCTGCATCCAGCGTCACCCGGCGTACCGGCGTACCCGGCGGAAACGCGTCGAAAAAGCGCGACGGCATAGCCGACGACACCATCACGAACCGCCCCCGATCGTCCGCACGCCGGATCAGGCGGCCGAACGCCTGCGCCAGCCGGGCGCGAATAATGCGATCGTCATAATCCTTACCACCCGACGCCAATTTGCGCGCGCGGTGCAGGATGTTGGGCTTGGGCCAGGGCACCCCCTCCATGATGACAAGCCGCAGCGACCGGCCGGGCACGTCCACCCCGTCGCGCAGCGCGTCGGTGCCGAGCAACGAAGCGCGCGAATCATCACGAAAGATATCCACCAGTGTGCCGGTGTCGATCGGATCGACATGCTGGGCATACAGCGGCAGGCCCGAACGCGCGAGCCGGTCCGCGATCCGCGCGTGCACCGTTCTCAATCGGCGGATTGCGGTGAACAGACCCAGAGCTCCGCCGCCGCTTGCCTCGATCAACCGGGCATAAGCATGGGCCAGCGCCGCTGTGTCACCACGCTTCACATCGGTCACGATCAGCACCTCGGACTGGGCGGCGTAATCAAATGGGCTGAGCGCGGCGAACTGGTCGGCAGGTTTGTCCAAATATATAGCGCCCGACCGCGCCTGCGCCGTATCCCAGTCTCCGCCGCCGCGCAGCGTGGCCGAGGTGACGATGACCCCGTGCGCAGGTTTCAGCACAATTTCGGCCACGGGACGCATCGGATCGAGCCAGTGGCGGTGCAGGCCAACGTCAAAATCGCGCCCCTCAATCCGGTCAACCGCCATCCAGTCGACGAAATCCGGGTCCGCCGTGCCGACCGCGGCGGACAGCAGCGCGATCCAGCCGCCCAGCAGGTCGATGCGCCAGGTCATGCTCGCCACCGCGCCCTCAATCCGGGCGCGGGCCTGCGCATCCATCCAGTCAGGGGGATCGGTCAGGATCGTTTCCAGTCGTCGTCCGAGCACCACCAGCGGCCGCTGCAGCATCTCGAGCGCCTCGCTCGCTCCGGCGACGGCATCTACGGTGGCGCCGTCCAGCTCGGCGATCTCGGTTTCCAGCCCGTAGCCTGCATCCGCTGCCTTGCTCTCGTCGCGCGCATAGACAAAGCCGCGCACCGCCCAGAGCAGCCGCTCCATCGGCCCGAACGGATTGCCCTCGGCCACGCGCTGCAGCCAGCCGTCGGAAGGCAAGGCCGTCGCGGCGGTGCGCGCCGCTTCAATGGCGCGGCCACCCTCTTCATCGTAACTGGCGACATCGGCGAGCCGCGCCGCCAAACCCCGGCGGCGCCCGCGCGCATTGCCTTCCGGACCGATGATCCAGCGCCTGAGCTCGATTGTCTCTTGCCCCGTCAAGGCGGCTGCGAACATCGAATCGGCGGCATCGAACAGGTGATGCCCTTCATCGAAGATCAACCGCGTCGGCGCATTCGCCTGTTCGCGCCCGCGCGCGGCGTTGACCATAACCAGCGCATGATTGGCGATGACGATGTCCGCGTCCGCGCTGGCCCGCGCCGCGCGTTCGATAAAGCATTTGCGGTAGTGCGGGCAGCCCGCATAAACGCATTCGCCGCGCCGGTCGGTCAGCGCAGTGGTGCCGTTGCGCCGGAACAAGGTAACCAGCCATCCGGGCAGATCGCCGCCGATCATATCGCCGTCCCGCGTGAACGCCGCCCAGCGCGCGACCAGCTGCGCCAAGACCGCGGCGCGGCCCTGGAAACCGCCCTGCAGTGCGTCTTCAAGATTGAGGAGGCAGAGATAATTTTCGCGCCCCTTGCGCACCACCACCTTTTCGCGAAACACCGCAGGATCGGGATAGAGCCGCTGCGTTTCACCGACGAGCTGCCGCTGGAGGTTCTTAGTATACGTGCTGATCCATACGCCCCCGCCGGATTTGGCCGACCATTTCGCGGCCGGAGCAAGATAGCCCATCGTCTTGCCGATACCGGTGCCCGCCTCGGCCAGCAGCATATTGGGTTGGCCTTTCACTGCGCGCGGATTGAAGGCCTTGGCCGCTTCCACCGCGTAGCGCCGCTGACCTTCACGCTGCTCGGCACCCTCACCGGTCAGTTCGTGCAGACTTTTCAGCGCCTCTTCCTCGTCGATCCGCACCTGTCTGGGCTGCGGGCGCGGCGGGCGTTCTTCCCATTCGGGCAGTCTGGAGAACAGCCAGCGCTCGGCTTTTGCGGGCCGCTTGATCCGCTTGCCGACGTCCGACGCCCATGGCCAGCGCAGGCGAAACAACGCTTGCGCGCTGTTCCAGGCTCCCTCCCGCTCGGGCCATTCGGGATCACATAGCGTGGCCAGCAGCTTTTCGGCGGCAGAGAGATAAAGCAGCGGCGTGGCGGCATCGTCGATGCCACTCTCCTCTGTCCGGGACGAGAACGGAATGCTCAGCACGCGTGCCAAACCCATCGGTGTGGGAACCATAAAACGCGCCGGATGCACGAACGCGAACAGCTCCAGCAAATCCAATCCCGAAAGGTCGGGATAGCCTAGCCGCCGCCCGACAAGCGGCGCGTTCATCAATATCACCGGCGTTTCCGCCGCCCGCCCGATCGCATCGCTCTTAGAAATTGCGCGCGGCGGCAAGCCCGGCTCGGCCAGCCAGATGCCCGCATGGCTTGCATGCAGCGCGGGGAAAGCTAGGTGGGTGGTCACGCGTCCCGCTTATGCCATGTGGGAACGAAAAGGAAACAGTGTCCGTGGATTATCGAGCCGCCGCCAAGCAGAACAAGACCTGGGTGTTCGAGGAAGCCAGGAAGCTCCTGAAGCGCATCCCCGAGGGCAAGCCCGGCGGCGTGCTGTTCGAGACCGGCTACGGGCCATCGGGCCTGCCACATATCGGCACATTTCAGGAAGTGCAGCGCACCACCTGGGTGCGCCAGGCGTACGGTACGCTAACAGGCGGCGCGCCCACCCGGCTGGTGGCGTTCAGCGACGATATGGACGGCCTGCGCAAAGTGCCCGATAACGTACCGAACCAGGCCATGCTGACCGAGCATCTCGGCATGCCGCTCAGCCGCATTCCCGATCCCTTCGGCACGCATGACAGCTTTGCCGCCCACAATAACGCGCAGCTGCGCGACTTTCTCGATCGCTTCGGTTTTGACTATGAGTTTGTCAGTTCGACCGAACGCTATGAGGGCGGCCATTTCGACGAAGCGCTGAAGAATGTGCTACGCCGGTTCGACCAGATCATGGACATCATGCTGCCGACGCTCCGGGAGGAACGCCGCCAGACCTATTCGCCGGTGCTGCCCATCAGCCCGGCATCGGGCATCGTACTGCAGGTGCCGGTCGAGGTGGTTGATGCCGAAGCGGGCATCATCCGCTTCGAGGACACTTCTGTTTCGGGGAACCAGACCATCGAGCAGTCGATCCTGTCCGGCCAGGCCAAGCTGCAGTGGAAGGTTGACTGGGCGATGCGCTGGGTCGCGCTGGGCGTCGATTATGAGATGTACGGCAAGGACTTGACCGACAGCGGCGTGCAGTCCGGCCGTATTGCCAAGGTGCTCGGCGGGCGCAAACCGGAAGGATTGATCTACGAGCTGTTTCTGGACGAGAACGGCGAGAAGATCAGCAAGTCCAAGGGCAACGGCCTGTCGATCGACCAGTGGCTGACCTATGGCAGCGACACCTCGCTGGCTTTCTACATCTTCCCCAATCCCAAGAGCGCCAAGCAGCTGCATATCGGCGTGATCCCGCGGGCGGTGGACGACTACTACCAGTTCCGCGCCAACTGGCGCGATCAGGACGCGGCCAAGCGGCTCGGCAACCCGGTGCACCATCTCCACAATGGTGCGGTGCCCGAAGGCGCGCTGCCGGTTACGTTCGGCCTGCTGCTCAACCTGGTTGGCGTGATGGGCGGCGATGCTGACAAGGGCGCGGTCTGGGGATACCTGCGCAACTACGTGCCCGACGCTTCGGCTGAGCGGTATCCCGAGCTTGACGGGCTGATCGACAACGCGCTGACCTATGCCCGCGACTACATCGTCCCCACGCTGCACCGCCGCAAGCCGGTGGGCACCGAGATCGCCGCGCTCCGCCAGCTGGACGCTGCGCTGGCTGCGCTACCTGACGATGCCCTCGCCGAGGACATCCAGACCATCGTCTACACCATCGGCAAGGACGAGGCCTACGGCTTTGGCAACCTGCGCGACTGGTTCAAGGCGCTGTATGAGACGCTCTTGGGTGCCAGCGAAGGCCCGCGCATGGGCAGCTTCGTGGCGCTTTACGGCATCATCAACACGCGCCGCCTGATCGACGAGGCCTTGGCCTAGGTCCCCTCCCCCAGCCGCTCGGCCAACCGCGCCATGAACGCCGCGCCCTGGGCGAACTGGTCGGTCGCGATCCATTCGTCGGGCTGGTGCGCCTGTTCGATCGAACCGGGACCGCACAGCACGGTGGCAAAACCGGCCTCGGCGAACTGCCCCGCCTCGGCGGCGTAGGACACCGCCAGCGCCGGGCCGTTGTCTCCGGTCAGCGAGCGAACGAACGCTTCGGCCGGGCCGTCGGTTACGGGCGTCAGCGCTGGCGTGTGCGACAATCGCTCGATCGTCACGCCGCATTCCGGGAAGCGGGCCTTCACCTCCCCATCGGCCTGCTCCACCCGCGCCATGAACGGCGCCAGGATCGCCAGCGGGTCCTGACCTGGCGGGCAGCGCAGATCGAACACGAAGCGGCAATCGCGCGCCAGGATGTTGCTCGCGGTGCCGCCATTGATCATGCCCAGCGTCAGCGTGGCGTGCGGCGGTGTGAACGGGCTATCCGGATCGGCCTCAGCCTTCAGCGACTCGGCCAGCTCGGTCAGTTCGTGCATCAGCCCAATCGCGACCATGTTGGCCGATACGCCCAGATGCGTCAGGCTGCTGTGCGCCTCATGCCCGCGCACGCGCACCGCATGCAGCGCGATGCCCTTGTGGCCGGTCACCACCGCCATGCTGGTCGGCTCGCCGACGATGGCGAGTGCTGGCGCTGGCACATGCCTGGCGATGCTGGCGATCAGATCCGGCGCACCCTTGCAGCCGACCTCCTCGTCATAGCTCAGCGCCAGATGCACCGGGCGCTTGCCGCCCTGGAACAGCGGCACGGCCGCCAGCGCCAGCGCGATGAACGCCTTCATGTCGCAGGTGCCGCGCCCGTGCAGCTTGTCGCCGCGCTCGGTCACCGTCCACGGATCGCTCGACCAGTCCTGCCCGTCGATCGGCACCACATCGCTATGGCCGGACAGGATCACCCCGCCCTCCACATCCGGGCCGATGGTAGCGTAGAAGCTCGCCTTGTCGCCGTCTTCGTTTGGCACGCGGCTGCCGGTTATGCCGAAGTCCGCGAGATAGGCCTCGACCCATTCGATCAGCGCCAGATTGCTGCGCCGCGAGGTGGTGTCGAACGCCACCAGCGTCTCCAGGATGGCGCGGCCCCCACTGGCCAGATCAGGCGCCGCCAGCGCCGCGCTCATGCCGCGCCCGCCGCCATGCGCAGCACGTCGGCGTAGCCGGGCGCGATGGTCATGCGCTCCGCATAGCCCCTGGCGACGAGCGCGCGGTGCGCGGCGGGCAGGCGATAGCAGGGGACAGCCATGAACAGGTGATGCTCCGAGTGGAAGTTGACCCAATAGGGCGCCACGGTGGCGCGCTCGAACCAGTTGGCATGGGTGGTGCGCGCATGGGTGAACGGATCGTCGCTGCCGGTGGCGGTGCAGGCATGTTCGGCGATGTTGCGGATGCGCAGGAACAGCTGGAAGGTGGTCGCCAGCGCAGCCAGCCAGATCAGGAACGGCCACGGCCCCGCGCCAAGCGCCCATGGCACGATCAGCAGCAGCGCGTTGACCCCCAGAAAGCGCAGCATAGCGGCGCCGGCAAAGGAGCGGACCACGCCCTTGCCCGTGCCGACTCCTGCCCCGTTCGGCCCAGTCCCGAGGGCGGCGTGCTTTCCGAGCGCCCGCCATCCCGCCAACAGCTGATGCCCGCGCGTCTTCACGAACGTGCGCCCGGTGAGATCGCGCAGCACCTTGCGGCGCAGGCTCGCGCGGCTGGTCGGGAAGGGCTTGGAGAGGGTCAGGTCCGGGTCCTCGTCCTGCTGCGTGTAGCGGTGATGTGTCAGGTGATAGGCGCGGTAGGCCTTGAGATCGCTGCCGACGGGCGCGCCGGTAAGCCACTCGCCCATCCGGTTGTTGCGTTTGCGATTCCGGCTTAGCAGCCCGTGCGCGGCATCGTGCATCAGGATCGCCAGCCCCAGCTGCCGTCCGCCGACGATAACGATCGCGGCAAGCACCGCCGGCACGCCCGCCAGTGGGCCCAGCGCATCCCATGTCCACAGCGCCAGGCCGATGGCCAGCGCGATCACCGCCCAGCAATGCGCAACCAGCCAGGCCCCGCGCCGCGGCGAGACCCGCGTCAACGCCGCCCACTCGGAACGGCCGAACAGCTCCAGCGGCCGCGCGGCCTTCACCTGCGCCATGGGGCACCTCCGGTGCGGAAGTCCGCCGACATTCGCATACGTCCTCCGCCTTGGCCGCCGCTTTGGCCTCCACCTTGGCCCCCGCCTTGACCACTGTACCGAACGCCAGCTTCACACACTTCACACAGTCCAGAGCGCGAAAAGTCATGCCGCCGCAGAGTCGGCGAAAAGCGGGTCGGTTCAAGGGCGAACGCAGCAATCATGGCGCGCAGCATAGCGCAAAGCGGCGCGTGTAGGACAGCGGCTTTATCAGCAGGCTACTGATCGCGTGCACGGCCGCCTGCACAGCCGCACGCATGGTCGCCGGCACGGCCGCGTGCACCGGTCGATTCGCTCCGGATCGGATGCAATTACCCACGGAACCGGACCCGTCTGGGCGTGCATCGCAGCGGCGGCTGTTCGACAAGTGGCGCGGCCGACCACGTGAGGCGGCCCAATGATGGCAACTCGGACCGATGCGGTTGAGCAGGACATGGTGGCGGGCGACAGCGCCGGGCTGATCGAGCAATTGTCTCGCCCGCAAGGCTGGTCGATCCCGCTCAGCCTGATCGTCGCGCAAGACGCCACACGGTTGGACGCCGAACATTATGAACCGTCCAACCTTGAAAATCTGAATGCGCTGTACGCGTCCGGTTATGAGCTGGTGCCGCTGCGCGAACTGGCCGAACTGCGTCTGCCGGGCCTGTTCACCCGCGTCTGGGCCAAGGACGCCGACCACGGGGTGCAATATATCAACGCCACCGATTTCATGAGTCTGGCGGCGACCGGTTTGCCCGCACAAACCCGTTTTGTGTCGCATTTTACCAAGGTCAACATGGACAATCTGCGGCTAAGGACTGGCTGGATACTGGTCACCTGCTCGGGGACACTGGGCCGGGTGCATCAGGTATCACCGGGCCAGAATGACTGGGTGGCAACCCATGAAATCATCCGCATTATCCCGCATGACCAGACATTGCGCGGCTATATCCGCGCCTTCCTCTGCTCGGACTTCGCGCAGGTGCAGATCCTGAAGCACACCCACGGCGGGCAGATCGATCATATTACCGATGACCAGATCGGTGCCTGCATGGTGCCGATGCTGCCAGCCGCCAAAATGCGGGCGCTTTCGACCGCGATGGATAGCGCGGAGAAGGCCCGCGACGACGCTGCAACCAAGGTGGCAAATGCCCTCATCACGATCAGGCAGGAACTCACGATCATGAAGCAACTTGGCCATGGCCTCTGAACCCAACAGCAACATTATCCCGCTGATCCCGCCGGGTTGGATCCGCTGCTTCATCACCGGCAAATTGCGCCGCGACACGCCGGAGGAGAATGTCCGCCAGCGCTGGGCCCGCAGTCTGGTTGATGAATATGGCTATGACAGAAGCGATATCGGCGTGGAGGTGAAAATCGCCATGGGCCGGGCGCGCAAATCCGCCGATCTCGCCATTTTCAAGGCGGGCAGCGAACACAGGCAGGAAAATATCGTCACGATTATCGAGGCAAAGCGTGACGACAAGAAGCCCAGCGCGAACGACAACGGGGTCGATCAGCTGAAAGGCTATATGGCGGCCTCAAGCGCCTGCCGGTTCGGCATGTGGGTGGGCAAGGAGCTGTTTGCGTTTGGCCGGAACATTGCGGACGGATCGATCGAAGCCATCGCCGACATTCCCCGCGCCGGTGAAGATTCACCGCGGCGCCCGATCCGCGCGGACCTGCGCGAGGTCCATGAGCTGACGTCGATCTTCAAGCGATGCCATAATTACATCCACGCCAACAGCGGCCTGCAGAAAGCGGAGGCGTTCCACGAAATGCTCAAGCTGATCTTCTGCAAAACCTATGAGGAAGCGGAGGGCAATGACGCGCTGCAATTTGCCATCGATCCCAGCGAGCGGCGCTCCGCGGCGGGGCAACGGCGGCTGCTGGAGGAGCGGATCACGCCGCTGTTCGAAAATGTGAAGCGGCAATATGAGCATATATTTGAAGCGGATGAGCGCATCAAATTGCGCCCCGATGTGGTCGCCTATATCGTGGCCGAGCTGCAATATATCTCGATCCTCGGTAGCAAGACCGATGTGAAGGGTGAAGCCTATGAGCATCTCGTTGGCGACAATCTGCGCGGCGATCGCGGAGAGTATTTTACGCCGCGCAACGTCTGCGACATGGCCGTCAACATGATCATGGCGATGCATCCGGAAACCAAGCTGTCTTCGCTCAAGGTGGTTGACTGTTGCTGCGGAACCGGGGGATTTCTGGTCAGCTGGATCGCCAATCTGCGCAAGCGGATGACCGAGCAGGAGACACGGCGTGGCACCGGCGATGTCCGTGGGCGGGTGCGTGACCGTATTCGCGAATCCTGCCGCAACCATTTATACGGTCTGGATATCAATCCGGGGCTGGTACGCACGGCGCAGATGAATCTCGTAATGCACGGCGATGGCTCGACCAATGTGTTTGAAGCCAACACGGTGAAGAAGCCGGGGGAATGGCCAGACGAAACGCGCGCGCATGTGCCCTTTGGCGGCTTCGACGTGGTTATCACCAACCCGCCTTTCGGCGGCGAGGTGCGGATCGACGACGCGCATATCCTGAGCCAGTATGAGCTGGCCGAGTGGGAGGCCGCCAAGCGGCGCGGCTCGATGCCGGCCGAGCAGCTGTTTGTTGAGGCGGCGCTCAACTTCCTGAAGCCTGGCGGCATCTGCGCGCTGGTATTGCCCGACGGCATTCTCAACAATCCCGGGCTGGCGTTTCTGCGCCGCTGGCTGACCCAGCGCGCGCGGATCGTCGCCTCGGTCGCGCTGCCCAAGGAGACTTTTGGCCGCAACAAGGGGGTCAACAACCCATCGGTCCTGTTCGCGCAGAAATTCACGCAGAAGGAACTGGAGGACGCGCGCGAGAAGAACATCGTCGATACCGCGCGCGAGGTGTTCCTGGCCATGCCGCGGACCGCCGGTATCGATAAGCGCGGCAACACCATCTATCTGCGCTATCCCGACGGCCGCATCATCGAAAACGGCAAGGGGGACCGCGTGCCCGATGACCAGATTGCCGCGGTTGCGCGCCTGTTCGTGGAGCAGCGGCCGGATCTGGTTGGCAGGATGTAGCGAACTACTGTTTCCTGATCGTCTCATCCAGCCTGGCTACGGCCATGCCCAGCTTGCTGACCCGCATGCGGTTTTGCGCCACCCTGCCGCCGGGCTGCAGATAGAGCCACTGATGGACCATGAAGCCGCCCTTCATGACATAGGCCAGGTGGAGGCGGTTGCCGTCGCTTTCTCCACGCACGGGGCCGGCGGCGTCGGTCAGCGTGCCGGCGTAGCGGCCGGGCGCGGTTTCGCGGATGATCCAGGTGCGCTTGCGCTCGCGTCTGGCGCCCTGGGTGACGCGCTGCACGAGCCGCAGACTGCCATCGGCCAGCCGCGTACCCTCGCTGCTGACGCGCATCTGTTCGGTCTTGCCGACCATCTTGTCGAGCGTGCCCACGCCCTCGCTATGCCCCTCGAAAAAGGCCAGGGCATCAAAGGCCAGCGCTTCAAAGATAGGCGCTTCAAAGATGGGCGCTTCAAAGATGGGCGCTTCAGCCGTGGCCGCTTCGGGCGTAAGCGCTTCGGGCGCGGGCGCTTGAACATGCGAACCGGGCGCGGATGCGGGCACCGGACCGAGGCAGGCCGAGAGCATGAAGGACAGGCAAAGCGCCAAAATGCGGTGGTCCATGCGGTGGTTCATGCGGAGCGAAACGCACGCCGCGCGCGCCGTATCCCCCGCGTCCCGTATCCCCTGCATCGCGTATCCACCGCGCCCCGTATTTCCCGCACCCCGTCGCTGCGCGCCGCAGCGGAATAATCAGCCGTTCACGCTCCGACCGCGATTTTCAGCCAGTTGTTTTGCCGAAACCATTTGGTGATGACGTATTTCGTGCCCAGCCGCACCGGCGTGCCGGCGTGCAGCGTCTTGAGATTGGGTGTGCCGTCGGGCCGCATGTTGTTCCACATCAGCATCATACCCAGTTTGGGCTCCACGCCGATGCCGAGCTGGGGAAATTCGGTCTGACCGCCGTCCGGCACCGCGTTCAGAAAAATCATCGCGGTCCAGCTGCGCTGCCCACCCTGCCCGCGTTCCTGCTGCCAATAGCCTTCGCCGACATGAAAGAAATCATGGTGCGGCTTGAACTCCTGGCCGATCTGGTAGCGCTGGCCCTGCATCGTTTCGGAGAAATGATTGTCGATCCCCAGCACGTCGGCCATCCGCTGCTCGATCCGCGACACATCCGCATCATGGCTGTTGAGATGGCAGCTGTAGCTGGTGCGGAATCCTTCCTGCTTGGTGCCTTCGTACAGCGTGGATGGCACCGCCTCGGCATCGATACGGGCGACCAGCAGCGCGCAATCCTCCGCCGAAAGAAAGTTCTGATACACGTATATCTGTGCATCCTCGACATCGACATGCTGCACATAGGGGTTGGCGTTGAGCTTGCGCGTGACCAGCTGGCCGATCTTTTTCAGCCGCACCGGATTGGCCGCCGGGTCGCGCTTGCGCTTGCGCGCGGCGACCGGTCCGGGGGTGATATTTGCGCTCATATGATCCGTTCCCGCTGCGATCGGCCGACGCTGATGACTCGCCACCCGCCGGTTTTCGCGCGTCGGCTAGGCAAATTCAAGGGGGCTGGCGCACGCGCCCGGAACGATCGGCCGGGGCCGGGCGTTCTGCCGGATGAAACCCGAAGGAGCCCGACAAGATGGACAACAAGCAAATCACCGAACAATTCTGGAAGGCGCTCGACAAGAGTCCGTTCGTGATGATCGGCATCCCGGCCCAGAACGCGCATTCCGAGCCGATGACCGCGCAGTTCGACGATGATATTCCGAACGCGCTGTTCTTCTACGCGCGCAGGGACAATCGCCTGGCCACAGGGCTGACGTCCAGCCCCAATGCGATGGTGCAGTTTTCCGGCAAGGGCCATGATTTCTTCGCCTGCATCAGCGGCACACTGTCGATCAGCGATGATCGCGGTCTGATCGACAAATTCTGGTCCAAGGCGATCGAATCCTGGTTCGAGGGCGGCAAGGACGATCCGCAGTTGACGCTGCTGCGCTTCGACATGAAAAACGCAGAAATGTGGGAAGCCGATCTCAGCGTGGGCAACAAGCTCAAGATGCTGTTCGGCGGGGACATTAATTACGGCGATCCCGGCAAAAAGCACATCGAAACGACGATGTGATCGCTGCCACCGCGTTATAGAGCCGCGCTAAAAAAGGCCTCGCTTCGGCGGGGCTTTTTCATGCGCGGTTGCGGTGCGCGCCGCCGTTGCCCGCGCCCCGGCTTAATCGAACTGGGCGATCCATTGCTCCACCACCGGGGCAATCCTGGTACGCCATTTGCTGCCGTTGAAGATGCCGTAATGGCCCGCGCCCTCGGCCATATAATAGCGCTTGCGATCGTCCGGAAGCTTGCTTGCCAGCGTCAGCGAGGCCCTGGTCTGGCCAAGCCCGCTGATATCGTCATGCTCGCCCTCGATCGCCAGCAGCGCGGTTTCGGTGATGGCCGCCGGATCCACCTTGCGGCCGCGGTGCAGCCATTCGCCTTTCGGCAGCGCGTGGGTCTGGAACACGATCTCGATGGTCTGCAAATAAAATTCGGCGGTCATGTCGCATACCGAGCGATATTCCTCGTAGAAACCCTTGCTCGCGGTCGCGCTCTCGTCATCGCCCTTCACCAGATGCTTGAACATCTCGTAATGGCTGTTGAGATGGCTGCCGAGGTTCATCGACATGAACCCGGCCAATTGCAGGAAACCGGGATAAACCTTGCGGCCGGCACCCGGATACATCGCCGGAATGGTGGCGATCACATTCTTGCGAAACCAGCTGTGCGGCCGTTCGGTCGCCAGCGTGTTAACCGCGGTCGGTGTCTCGCGCGTGTCGATCGGCCCGCCCATCAGCGTCAGCGTCCTGGGTACGCACGAGTTGCCGTCCTGCGTCATGAACGCGGTGGCGGCGTAACAGGGGACAGACGGCTGGCACACCGCCAGCATGTGCGCGCCCGGGCCGATCTGCTCCAGGAAGGCAATGACATAATCGATATAATCGTCCAGATCGAAGCTGCCGTCCTTCAGCGGCACACTGCGCGCATCGCGCCAGTCGGTGATGTAGACATCATGGCCGGGCAGCATCCGCTCCACCGTGCCGCGCAGCAGCGTGGCGTAATGGCCGGACATCGGCGCAACGATCAACAGCCGCGGCTGGCCGGTGATGCCTTCCTTGGCGAAATGCTTCAGCTGGCCGAAGGGCTTGCGCAGCGCCACATCCTCCTTCACGGCCACGGTCTTGCCGTCCACCTCCACGGAATCGATCCCGAAAGCCGGCTTGCCGCGCGGGCTGGCGGCATGCGCGAATACATCGAGCGCCGATGCCAGCACCGGCCCGCCGCCGATATAACTGAGCGGGTTCAAGGGATTGGTGAGCATGTTGGCGCCCATATTCGCGAACACGCTGGCGCCCGCCAGAAACGAGCGTTGCAATTCATAGCTGCTGTAGAGCATGCGGGTCCTTCGAAAAACCGGTATGGGGAACGCATGTACGCACATAAGGGTTAATGTTGCAATGCAGCGAATGCGTTGACCCAAGGGTGTGGCGCGCCCTCTCTCCCGTTCCCTGCTTTCCGGGGATCTCTGCTATCCCCCGATCGCCCCTGTTCAGCGCGGCGCGGCCCTGCTAACCGCCAGCCATGGCAAGAGGTCCCACGAAAGCAGCGATCGAGCCGGGTGCAACCCGCAAGATCGGCAGTCTGAAAATCGTCTTCCACTATCTGCTGCGCTATCCGAGACAACTGGCCTATGCTGCCGCCGCACTGCTGCTCGCTGCGCTGGCCACGCTCGCCATTCCGCGCCAGCTGCAGCAGATGGTGGACAAGGGCTTCGGATCGCAGACCGGCGATATCGCGCCCTATTTCCATTATATGTTCATGATCGTCGGCGTGCTGGCCGTCGCCACCTCGGCGCGCTTCTATTTCGTCAGCTGGCTGGGCGAGCGCGTGGTGGCCGATCTGCGGCGCGACGTGCACGCCAATCTGCTCACCCAGGCGCCGCGCTTCTTCGAGGAGAACCGCCCGAGCGAAATCAGCTCGCGCATGACCGCCGACACATCGGTGATCGAACAGACGGTGGGCACCACGGTGTCGATCGCGCTGCGCAACGTGGTGCTGGGCATCGGCGGGATCATTTATCTGTTCGTGCTGGCACCGGGGCTGGCCGCCATGCTGCTGATCGGCATTCCGCTCATCATCGTGCCGATCGTGGTGATCGGGCGCAAGGTGCGCAACGTATCGCGCTCCAGCCAGGACCGGATCGCCGATGTCGGCGCGATGGTGTCCGAGACGCTGGGCGCGATGAAGATCGTCCAGGCATTCGGGCAGGAAACGCGCGAACGCGGGCGCTTCGCCAAGGCGGTGGAGGCCAGTTTCGATACCGCGCGGCTGCGCATCAAGTGGCGCGCGGCGCTGACGCTGGTGGTTATCACCATGATCTTCGGCGCGATCACCGGGATCATGTGGGAAGGCGCATCCGATGTGGTGGCCGGGCGGCTGACCGGCGGCACCATCACCGCGTTCATCTTTGCCGGGGTGCTGACCGCCAGCAGTTTCGGCGCGCTGACCGAGGTATGGGGTGACATCCTGCGCGGGGCCGGCGCGGCCGGACGGCTGGGCGAGTTGCTCCAGGCCAGCCCGGATATCGCGCGCGGCCCCAAATCGGTTGCCATGCCCGCGCCGCGCGGCAGCCTGGCGTTCGATCACGTGACCTTTCGCTATCCGACCAGGCCGGACGACCGGGCGCTGGACGATTTCACCCTGACCGTGGAGCCGGGCGAGACCGTCGCCATCGTCGGGCCGTCGGGCGCGGGCAAGTCCACGCTGTTCCAGCTGGCGCTGCGCTTTTACGATCCGCAGCGCGGCGCGCTGCGCATCGACGGGGTGCCGCTGGCCAACGCCGATCCCGCCGAACTGCGCCAGCGCATCGCCTATGTGCCGCAGGAGACCGTGCTGTTCGCCGCCAGCGCGCGCGACAATCTGCGCTACGGCCGATGGGACGCATCGGACGAAGAGCTGTGGGACGCCGCGCGGCTGGCCAATGCCGAGGAATTTCTGCGTAACCTGCCGCAGGGGCTGGAAACCTATCTGGGTGAAGGCGGCGCGCGCCTGTCCGGTGGGCAGCGCCAGCGCGTCGCCATCGCGCGGGCCATGCTGCGCACCGCGCCGATCCTGTTATTGGACGAGGCCACCAGCGCGCTCGATGCCGAGAGCGAGCGGCTGGTGCAGGACGCGCTCGACCGGCTGATGGCGGACCGCACCACCGTGGTCATCGCCCACCGCCTGGCGACCGTGCGCTCGGCTGATCGGATCGTGGTGATGGATCAGGGCCGCATCGTGGAGGAAGGCAGCCACCTCCAGCTCGAGGGCGCCGGCGGCCTCTATGCGCGGCTCGCGCGATTGCAGTTCGAGGGCGCCTGACGCCGCTTTTGCTCGGCGACATCTTTTTTCGAGCCAAACCGCGCGCAATCGGCTATGGCGGCGCATCAGCGCATGTTCGTAGCGGGCCGGAAGGGTCCGCGCGCGCGCCAGTCTCCGATCTTTTTCTCCCCGCGCGCCGCGCCACAAGGTTTGCCATTCCCATGATATTTTCCGAACTTCCGACGCTCCTGGCCGAAGCGCTGGCCGAACGCGGCTATGCCGAGCCGACCGCGGTGCAGTCCGCCGTGCTGCAGCCCGATGCCCTGGGCCGCGATCTCATTGTTTCAGCGCAGACCGGATCGGGCAAGACCGTCGCCTTCGGAATGGCCATGGCGGCCGAGCTTCTGGGTGATGCCGAGCGGATGAAGCCCGCGGGCGCCCCGATGGCGCTGGCCATCGCGCCGACGCGCGAACTGGCGCTGCAGGTGAGCCGCGAACTGGCGTGGCTCTACGCCAAGGCGGGCGCGCGCATCGTCTCGTGCGTGGGGGGCATGGACCCGTCCAAGGAACGCCGCGCGCTCAACCAGGGCGCGCATATCGTGGTCGGCACGCCGGGCCGCCTGCGCGATCATCTCGAACGTGGCGTGCTCGACCTGTCCAAGCTGCAGGTGGCGATCCTCGACGAAGCCGACGAGATGCTCGACATGGGCTTTCGCGACGATCTCGAGGAAATCCTCGATGCCAGCCCAGAGGGGCGGCGCACCATGATGTTTTCGGCCACCATCCCGCGCCCGATCGTCTCGCTGGCCAAGCGCTATCAGCGCGATGCGCTGCGCATCTCGACCGTGGGCGAGGATCGCGGCCACGGCGATATCGAATATCAGGCCGTCACGGTCGCTCCAGCCGAGATCGAGGCGGCGGCGGTGAACCTGCTGCGCTTCCACGAAGCGGAGACAGCGATGCTGTTTTGCGCCACGCGCGACAATGTGCGCCGTCTGCACGCCACGCTGCAGGAGCGCGGGTTCGCGGCGGTGGCGCTGTCGGGCGAACATTCGCAGTCCGAGCGCAATCAGGCGCTGCAGGCGCTGCGGGACCGGCGTGCGCGGGTGTGCGTGGCGACCGACGTGGCCGCGCGCGGGATCGATCTGCCCACGCTCAGCCTGGTTGTCCATGTCGAGATACCGCGCGATGCGGAAACGCTGCAGCACCGTTCCGGCCGCACCGGGCGCGCGGGCAAGAAGGGCACCGCCATCATTCTGGTGCCCTATCCGCGCCGCAAGCGCGTGGAATCCATGTTGCGCGGAGCCAAGATCGAGGCGAACTGGATCGACGCCCCTTCGCCCGAGGATATCCGCAAGCAGGACCGCGCGCGGCTGCTCGAGGCGCTACTGGCACCATCCGAGTTCGATGAGGAAGACCGCATGCTGGCCGACAAGCTACTGGCCGAGCGCAGCCCGCAGGACATTGCCGCCGCGCTGGTGCGCGCGCACCGCGCCGCCATGCCGCAGCCCGAGGAGGTAACCCCGAACACGCCCGAGGGGCGCAAGTCCATGCAGCAGGAGCGCCACCGCCCCGGTTTCGAGGATATCATGTGGTTCCGCATGGACGTCGGCCGCCGCCAGAACGCCGACCCGCGCTGGATCCTGCCGCTGCTGTGCCGCCGCGGCCACATCACCAAGAACGAGATCGGCGCGATCCGCATCGGGCCCGACGAAACGCATTTTCAGGTGCCGCGCAACGTCGCGGACAAGTTCAGCGCCGCCCTGGCCCGCACCTCCAATATCGAGGGCGAGGATGAGGACGGCGTAGCGATCACACCGTCCGACGGCCCGCGCGAACAGGCCCGCGACAATCGCAAGGGCCGCAGCGGTTCGGGCGAAAAAAGCACAGGTGGCGGCCCCGGAGGCGGCGAACGCGGCCGTGCGCCGCGCGCGCATCGCGGACAGGGCGACGGCGGCGGCTATAAAGAGGGCTATAAGGGCGGCTACAAGGGCAAGAAACCGTCCGATGGCGGCGGCGATGCCGCGCCTGCCCGAACCCCGCTGGGCGTGACCAGGGGAGACGGCGACCGCGCCGCGCGCCCGGCCGGCGACACACCCTATAAAGGCGATGGCGCGCCCAGGGGCGACCGCCCGTTCGCGAGCGGCAAGTTCGACAAGGGCGGCAAGATTGATAAAAGCGGCAAGTTCGACAAGGGCGGCAAGCTTGATAAAAGCGCCAAGTTCGAAAAAAGCGGGAGCAAATTTGTCAAAGGCGGCAAGCCCGGCGGCAAGTTTGCCGGCAAAGCCCCGTTCAAGGGCAAACGCACCGACTGACCGCGTGGCGGGGGCGCGGGCTACGAATGGTCCAGCGCGCGCTTTAACCGGGGACAACCAGCGCCCGACAGTGCTCATCTCGGTGCTGGATATGGGAATCGAAAACGGCGCGCGCGTCTGACAAGCGCGATAGCCACAGCCTGTCGCCAGGGCGGCTGGCTTCTCCGGGCGGTTTGCACCGATCGTCGGCAGCGCATCGGCCATGGCCATCGGTCACGTGCATCGGGCGCTTCTCTCACGAAAAAAGGCGGCCCCTCTCGGCGCCGCCCCCAATTTTTCGAAGAGTTGTCAAATCAGCGCGGCGCGACCGGGGACTTTCCGAACTGGCGGAACTGCTCGTTGCCGACGAAACCGAATTTCGTGATGCCGGACTTCTTGATCGAGGCCAGCGCCTCATCGACGATCAGATAGCGCGTGGTCGGGGACGGCTGGAACTGCAGTTCGGGCTCGACGGCCAGCGTCAGCGATGACGACAGCAGCTGATCGAGTTGCTGCAGCGTGATCGGCTCACCGTTCCACTGGATCACGTTGTCGGGGGTGATGATCACCTTGTTCACAATCGGGTCGACCGGTGGTGGCGGGTTGTTGCTGTTATCCACCGGAAGATCGATCTTCACCGCGTGGGTCTGGACCGGAATGGTAATGATGAACATGATGAGGAGAACGAGCATGACGTCGATCAACGGCGTCGTGTTCATTTCCATCATCGGCGAGCCATCGTCGTTGCCGCCGCTCATTGCCATGACATTATTCTCCTAAACTTATCTTGCGCGACGCCTGGGTCATCGGACATCAAATGTGTCATCGGACATCAAAACCCGGTGTCGACATCGATCGGGGTCGAGATGAAACCGACCTTTGAGAAGCCGGCCGACTGCATCTGGTAGATCGCGCCGCCGATGCAGCGATACGGCGTGTTCACGTCTCCGCGAATATGCACTTCCGGCAGATCTTCCGCCTTCACCTGACCGGACTGGATCGCAGCAGGTCCGCCAAGGACCTCGATCTCGGCTTCCAGCTTGGTCACCGCCCGGTCGAGCAGCTCATCCGAACTGATCGGGGTGGTGTTCCAGTACACCCGGCACTCGCCATTGGGCGAGGCACCCGCAAAACCGGCGTCGCCGGGATTCAGGCCGCCCTCATCGGTCGCGCTGATCGCAAGCAGAACATTTTCCGGCTTGGTGATCGTCGGTTCGAACGGAACCACTGGCAGCTTGAGTTCGACCGTCTGGATCACGACCGGGATCGTGATCAGGAAGATGATAAGAAGCACCAGCATGACGTCCACGAGCGGCGTCGTGTTGATGTTGGACATCGGCGTATCTGCGCCGCCGCCTCCCGAACTGATGGCCATTGATTAAATCCTCTGATCTTCGCGGCCGCACATGGCCAATAATCTTGTTCGGGGTGGCGCGGCGGGAGCCGGAAGCCCCCGCCCATCATATGCGTCTTAACGCTTCGGAGGCGTTGTCGTGCTGGTCGTGGTCGTGGTGCGCTCGGTCGTACCGGGATTCACCGCGGGCGACTGTACACCGCCAGCCTGACCGGCTGTCTTGGTCACCGGTTTGGCGGCAGTCGACGTGCCGACGGCCTTCACTTCCGGCTTCACGCGGCCGTCCGAGCCCATATAGGCCAGGATGTCGTTCGAGAAGGAGTTCAAATCGCTCAGGATATATTTGTTGCGGCTCTGGAGCCAGTTATACGCGAACACCGCCGGAACCGCCACGAACAGGCCGAGTGCGGTCATGATGAGCGACTCGCCAACTGGTCCCGCCACGGCATCGAGCGACGCCTGGCCGGCGATGCCGATCTTGATCAGCGCCGAATAGATACCGATCACCGTACCGAGCAGGCCGACGAACGGTGCGGTCGCGCCGACGGTGGCGAGGAATGCCAGACCGCCGTTGAGCTTGGTGTTGATGGCAGCTTCCGAACGCGCCAGCGAACCGTGCATATAATCATGCGCTTCCTGCTGATCGGTCATCTGACCATGCTGGGCTTGCGCATGCAGGCTGTCATCGACGAGCTGCTTGTAGGCGCTGTTCTTTTCCAGCTTGGAGGAACCTTCCTTGAGCGTTGGCGCGCGCCAGAAAGCGGCACGGGCCGACTTGCCCTGGTTGATCACCTTCTGCTGTTCAAACAGCTTGGTGAACAGAATGTAGAAGGACCCAACCGACATGATCACGAGAACCACGAAGATCGACCAGCTGATGGCACCGCCTTCGTTTAGAGCCTCGAGAAGGCCGAATTTGTTCTGCGAGCCACCGGCCGCAGCGCTCAGGAGTTCAATGGACATGGTGTGACTTTCCTCTTCGAAATTTTATCTAAGCGATGGCTGCTGCCGAAAATGGCAAGGACGTTTAGCTTGGTATCTCCCAGCGGACCCGGCTGGACCAGCTGCCCGAGGTGGGATTGCCTTCAGAATCCAGCGCCGGATCGAACCGTGCACGGCGCGTAATATTTGTGCACGTCGCGCTGTCGAGCGAACTGTCGCCGCTCGAGCTTGTGACCGTACAGTCCGATACCCGCCCGTTGGCGCCCACTGTGACGCGGAAACCGGTCGTCCCCTCCTTTTCCTCACGCAGCGCACGCGAAGGATAATCGTTCGGCGTTGCCCAACTGCCTGGATTGCCCTTTGGCACGGGATTGGGACGCTTGGCCACAGGTGGCGGCGGCGGCGGAGGCGGAGGCGGAGGCGGAGGCGGCGACAGTCTCGGCACGGGGCCGATATTGATCGCGCGCTGCGTTACCGGCGCTGCCGGCGGAATGTCCCGCACCGTCTGGATCGGCGGCGCCCGCGAAGGCGTCTTCACGATCGGCGGTGGCGATACCACAGGGGGATCGACTTGCGGCTGTGGATCGGGCTCCGGTGGTGGTGGCTCTTCCTCCGGTGGCGGCGGCTCCTCTTCGGTCACATCGATGACGTTGAGATCCTCGGCCACTTTCTTCACCGCGGAATAGGCGAGACCGGTTACGATCGCATAGCCGATAAACGCGTGAATCATGACAACGATTACGATCGAGACGAGCTTCGAGTTGCTCGTTCCCTGGTCTGCATAGGCCATTCGTCTGCGTTGCTCCTTCAACATCCGTCGTTGCGCGGGATCGTTCTGCTAAAGCAGCAACGGCCCGATGTGCAACGGCTTTCTCATCCTCATTCCAACCTAGGCCTTAACCGCGGTTCCTGGCATCGGCAATCCGATTAATGTCTTGCACAGCATATTGGGCATCTGCGGCATCGCATCCGCCCCTGTGCGTCCCTATCTTTACGCAGCGGTGCGGCGATGGATGCAAATCCCCCCGCATTATCCGGTTCATCCGGTTGACAGCACAGGCTGTGCATGAGCCTTGGAACGCGCCAAACCTGTGCCATATCGAGAGCGGACCGTTCATGAGCTATGTAAGAACATATCATATTTCGGGACTGGCGGCGCTGATGCTGTCGTCCTGCGTGACCGCGCAACCGGCGATGGTGGAAGCGCCCAGCCCGAGCTATGCCGTCGTGGCCCAGAAGGTAACCGGCGCGCCCGCGATCGTCGATCTGACGGTTACGCGCGCGGCCGAGCTGAAGCCGGAGCGGGCCGGCCCCCTGCCCGCCGGCATCGCGCGGGTCTATATCGAGGCGAACGTCAACAGCCTGATCCGTGGATCGACCGGCCTTCCGCCGCAGATCCGCTTCCTGGCTGACATTCCCACCACATCGCGCGGCCGGGCGCCCGAGCTCAAGAACGGCCGCTTTTTCGCCTTCGGACGCATCTCGGGCACCGGCGAATTGCAGCTGAACGGCGGCGATTCGCTGCTGCCCTACGGCCCGCAGACCGACGCGCTGGTACGCGGCATCGCGCGCGAGGCGGTGGCCATCAATGCGCCGCCAGCAATCACCGGCGTGGACAGCGCGTTCTTTGTGCCCGGCAACCTGCCAGGCGAAGGCGAGACGCAGATTTTCCTGTCCACCGCGACCGACCAGCCGATCGCCATCAGCGTGCTCAGCCGACCAGGACAGGAACGCCGCTGGTCCGTATCGCTCACCGAGATCGTGGACATAGCGGCCGACGCGCCGCGCCGCGATACGCTGCTATGGTATCGCCTGGCCTGTAATGGCCTGCCCGCACGGCTGCCCGACGCGGCGCTGACCGGCAGCGATCCGCAGCGCGACGCGCGGGCGCGGGAGGACTATCAATTCGTGCGCCGCTCGGTCGGCACCTGCCAGGGCAATACCCCGCTGGGTGACGCGCCCTATATCATGAACCGGCCCTGAGACTGATCCTGATCCTGAAACTGATGCTGATGCTGGCCCCGGTAAAGCTGCCGATACGGGCGCTGACAGCACAGCGCATGGCACTGGCCAACGCGGCAACCAGCCGGTAAGCGCCGCCGCGCGACACCCAGTCGATCGGAAGGCAGTAACCATGACTACAGCGCTGCGCGTCGCCCTGGCCGGGCTGGGCACTGTCGGCACCGGCGTGGTGCGGCTGATCGAGGAAAACCGCGATCTTATTGCGCGCCGCGCCGGTCGGCCGATCGACATCGTCGCGGTCAGTGCGCGCGATCGGCGGCGCGAGCGCGGGGTCGATTTGTCGGCCTATCGTTGGGCCGACGATATGGGCGCCTTTGCCCATGACGCGGACGTCGATGTGGTGTGCGAGCTGGTGGGCGGCGCGGACGGTCCGGCGCTGGCGCTGGCCCGCGAATCGCTCAAGGCGGGCAAGGCGCTGGTCACCGCCAACAAGGCGCTGATCGCGCTTCATGGTATGGAACTGGCCGAAATCGCCGAAGCCAGCGGGGCGCCGCTGCTGTTCGAGGCGGCGGTGGCGGGCGCGGTCCCGGTGATCAAGGGCCTGCGCGAAGGTGCGGCCGCCAACCGGATCGAGCGGGTATACGGCATTCTCAACGGCACCTGCAATTATGTGCTCTCCGCGATGGAAGCCGACGGCCGAGACTTTGACGAGGTGCTGAGCGCCGCGCAGGCGATCGGCTATGCCGAGGCCGATCCGGCCTTCGATATCGAGGGCACGGACGCCGCGCACAAGCTGTCGATCCTGGCCGCGCTGTGCTTTGGCACGCGGCTGGATTTTGCGCATGTCGAGACGTGCGGCATAACCCAAGTGCGGGCCGAGGATATCGCGCAGGCACGCGCGCTGGGCTATGTCATCCGCCTGATCGGATTCGCCGAACTGGACGGGGGTAAGCTGTTCCAGCGCGTCCACCCGTGCCTGCTGCCGCTCGCCCACCCGCTCGCCCGGATCGACGGGGCGACCAACGCGGTGGTGGCCGAGGGCAATTATTCAGGACGGCTGCTGTTTCAGGGCGCGGGCGCGGGCGACGGACCGACCGCAAGCGCCGTGGTCGCCGATCTGGTCGATCTGGCGCGCGGCGGCACCGGCCACAGTTTCGCGATGCCCGCGAGCGCGCTCGAACAGGCCGATGCTGCGGAGACCGGGCACCGGTCCGGAAAAGCTTATGTGCGCTTCGAAGTGGCGGACAAGGTTGGCGTACTGGCCGAAATCGCCGCGGCCATGCGCGACGCCGGGGTCTCCGTCGAAAGCCTGATCCAGCCCGCGCAGGCGCGCGGCGAGACCGCGCTGATCGCCATCGTCACGCATGAGGTGGAGGAGCGGTGCATCGATCGGGCGCTGCAGACGCTGACCGGATCGAACAGCCTCAAGGCCGCGCCGATGGTGATGCATATATTGGACGCCTAGGCTCGGGTCCCACGGCGGAGCCTAATCCCAAGGGTTGACCGGCACGCCGGATGCCAGCGCATCCAAGACGGCTTCTGCCGTGGGCTCCAGCACGTCTGCAGCGGCGCTTTGTGCTGTCACAGGGGCGGCAGTGGCCGTGAAAAGGAACAGCGCGACTGGGCCCGTGAACCATGTTGGCACCGCTTCCTACTCCCAAGATGTTCGCCGCCACCGGACGATATCGTCTGCTGTTAGAGCGGAATTATGGCGCGCGCCGCCTCCAGCTTCGCGCGGCTTTCTCGACATTGCAACATGGCTCGCCTATCGGACGCGCTAGCCCGCTAAGGGCGCCTTTTTTCAGGAGCCCCGCAATGCCCAAACCCAGCGATATGCTTGACCGCGTCCTTGTCCTCGAGATGGTGCGCGTCACCGAAGCGGCGGCCATGGCGGCGGCCAAGCTGATCGGGCGCGGCGATGAAAAGGCGGCCGATGCTGCCGCGGTGGAGGCGATGCGCCGGGCGTTCGACGATCTGGAGATGGACGGCACCGTGGTGATCGGCGAGGGCGAGCGCGACGAAGCGCCGATGCTGTTCATCGGTGAAAAAGTGGGCGGCGCGCCGGGCCGGGGGCCGAAGATCGATATCGCGCTCGATCCGCTGGAAGGCACCACCATCACCGCCAAGGCCGGGCCCAATGCGCTGGCCGTGCTGGCGGCGGCCGAGGAAGGCGGGCTGCTGAACGCACCCGACGTCTATATGGACAAGCTGGCGGTTGGCCCGGGCTATCCCGAGGGCGTGATCGATCTCGACAAATCGGTGCGCGAAAATGTGGATGCGGTGGCAGCGGCCAAGGGCGTGCGCCCGGACGAACTGATCATCTGCGTGCTCGACCGGCCCCGGCACGAGGCGCTGATCGCCGAGCTGCGCGATATCGGATGCGGCATCCAGCTGATCCCCGACGGCGACGTGGCCGGCGTGATCGCCACCACCGATGAGGACACCACGATCGACATGTACATGGGCTCGGGCGGGGCGCCCGAGGGCGTGCTGGCCGCCGCCGCGCTGCGCTGCGTGGGCGGGCAGTTCAAGGGGCGGCTCCTGTTTCGCAACGATGACGAACGCGCGCGCGCTGCCAAATGGGGCATCACCGATCTCAACAAACAATATGATCTCAAGGAACTGGCCAAGGGTGACTGCATCTTCGCGGCCACCGGGGTGACCGACGGATCGCTGCTCGAGGGTGTGAAATCGCTGCGCCGCGGCGTCATCACCACCGAAAGCGTGGTCATGCGCGCCAGCAGCGGCACCGTGCGCTGGGTGAAGAGCGAACATCTGAAAAGCTGACCCCGGCAAGGAACGCATCGGCCATGAGCGACAAATTCGAACGCCACAAACAGCCCTGGACCAGCGACGAGATCGAAATCCTGCACCGGCTGGCGGGCAAGGGCATGGGCCTGAAAGCCATCGCCAAGGCGCTGACCCGCAGCGAGGACAGCACCAAGGCCCGCGCCAAGCAGGACAAGGTCAAGATCGCGAAGAAGCGCTGACGCCGGTGAAACATTATGACGCCATCGTGCTGGGCGCGGGCGCGGCCGGGCTGATGTGCGCGGCGCGCGCAGGCCAGCGCGGCAAGCGGGTGCTGCTGATCGATCATGCCGACCGGGTGGGCAAGAAGATCCTGATCTCCGGCGGCGGGCGCTGCAATTTCACCAATATCCACACCAATGCCGATCGCTATATCTCGGCCAACCGCCATTTCGCCAAATCCGCGCTGGCACGCTATACCGCGCAGGACTTCGTCGATCTGGTCGATCGCTACGGCATCGCCTGGCATGAAAAGACGCTGGGCCAGCTGTTTTGCGACGGGTCAGCCACGCAGATCGTCGATATGCTGCTGGAAGAATGCGCCAAGGGCGGCGTCACGATCGCTCTGGGCGAACAGGCGCGCGGCATCGCGCAGACGGACGGACTGTTCACCGCAACCTTGGGACCGCGCGCCATCGCGGCGCCCGCGCTGGTGATCGCCACCGGCGGGCCGTCGATCCCGAAGATGGGCGCGAGCGGTTTCGCCTATGATCTGGCGCGCCAGTTCGGCCTCAAGATCGTCGAGCCGCGCCCGGCGCTGGTGCCGCTGACGCTGGGCGGCGACGATGTGCTGTTCCGCGCGCTGTCGGGCGTCGCCGCGTCGGTCGAGGCCAAGTGCGGCAAGACGGCGTTTCGCGAGGCCGCGCTGTTTACGCACCGCGGCCTGTCCGGTCCGTCTATCCTGCAGATTTCCAGTTACTGGCGGCCGGGTGAGACCGTGGCGATCGATTTCCTGCCCGGTCGCGGCACGGACTGGCTGACGCAGGCCAAGCGCGCCCAGCCGCGGGCCACGCTGCGCAAGCTTCTGTCCGAAGCGCTGCCCGCCCGTCTGGCCGATACGTTGGCCGAGCGGCTGAAGCTGGACGGCGAGCTTGGCAATCTGCCCGACCGCGCCCTGACCGCCGCCGCGGAGCGCCTGGCGCGCTGGACCTTCGTGCCCAATGGCAGCGAGGGTTTTGCCAAGGCCGAAGTTACCGCGGGCGGCATCGCCGCCAATGGACTTTCCTCGCAGACGATGGAGGCCAAGTCGGTGCCCGGCCTCTATGTCATCGGCGAGGCGGTGGACGTGACCGGCTGGCTGGGCGGCTATAATTTCCAATGGGCCTGGGCCAGCGGCGTAGCGGCGGGCGAGGCGATCGGGGCGCGATAGCCCCGCCCCATAACCGAAGTCCCGGGCATGTCGAAGGACGCGTCTCGCCGGAACATGGCGCGCGCACGGGGAACCGCCCTTGGGCAAGCTCAGGGCTACGGATTTCTTTCATATGGGTTGCCAGCCCGTAAAACTCGCGCTTTCGCTGCAGCGCACAAAATGCTAGGCGCGCGCCGTGCTTAGTCTCAACGCCATTACCGTCCGCCTGGGTGGGCGCCTGATCCTCGATGGAGCCAAGGCCGCGCTTCCGCCCGGTTCGCGAGTCGGACTGGTCGGCCGCAACGGCGCGGGCAAGACCACGCTGGTGCGCGTTATCGCCGGATCGCTCGACCCCGACAGCGGCACGGCGGACATGCCGCGCGGCACCCGGCTCGGCTATGTCGCGCAGGAAGCGCCGGGCGGCACCGCCACCCCGTTCGAGGAAGTGCTGAACGCCGACGCGGAGCGCGCCGCGCTGGTGGCCGAGAGCGAGGACGGCGACGCGGTCAGCCCCGAACGGCTGGCCGAGGTGCATGAGCGCCTGATCGCGATCGACGCCTATAGCGCGCCCTCGCGCGCCGCGCGCATACTTGCGGGCCTGGGGTTTGACGAGGACGCGCAGCACCGCACGCTGGAGAGTTTTTCCGGCGGCTGGCGGATGCGCGTTGCGTTGGCCTCGCTGCTGTTCTCCGCCCCAGACGTGCTGCTGCTCGATGAACCGTCGAACCATCTCGATCTGGAGGCGGTGCTGTGGCTGGAGGACTTCCTGCAAAGCTATGCCGGCACCATCCTGCTGGTCAGCCATGAGCGCGATTTCCTCAACAATGTGGTCGATCATATCCTGCATCTGGAGCGCGGCGGCCTGACGCTATATCCGGGCGGCTATGACGCGTTCGAGCGGCAGCGCGCCGAGCGGCAGGCGCAGCTAGCCTCGGCCAAGGCGCGCCAGGATGTCGAGCGCGACAAGCTGAAGGATTTTGTCGCGCGCAACTCGGCCCGCGCATCGACCGCAAAGCAGGCCCAGTCGCGTGCCAAGGCGCTCGCCCGCATGCAGCCGATCGCCGAGCTGATGGACGATCCCTCGCTCAGCTTCGATTTTCCCGATCCCGGCGAGCTCAGGCCCCCGTTGATCACGCTGGACCACGCCGCCGTCGGTTATGACGAGGCGCCGATCCTCAGCCGTCTGAACCTGCGGCTCGATCCGGATGACCGCATCGCGCTGCTGGGCCGCAACGGCAACGGCAAGACCACGCTGGCCCGCCTGCTCGCCGCGCAGCTTGCGCCGATGGACGGCGAGATGAACGCCAGCGGCAAGATGCGCGTGGGCTATTTCACGCAATATCAGGTGGAGGAGCTGGACCGCGCCGAAACGCCGCTGACCCACATGATGCGGCTGATGAAGGGCGAGACCCCGTCCAAGGTGCGCGCGCAACTCGGCCGGTTCGGATTTGGCCCGGACAAGGCGATGACGCTGGTCGGCAAGCTTTCGGGCGGCGAGCGTGCGCGGCTCGCACTGGCGCTGATCACCCGTGACGCGCCGCACCTGCTGATCCTCGACGAGCCGACCAACCACCTCGACGTCGACGCGCGTGAGGCGCTGATCCAGGCGCTCACCGCTTTTTCGGGCGCGGTGGTGATCGTCAGTCATGACCGGCATATGCTGGAAATGACCGCCGACCGGCTGGTGCTGGTCGACAGCGGCACGGCAACCGAGTTCGACGGTTCGATCGACGATTATATCGCCTTCGTGCTGGCCAAAGAGCCCGCGAACGAAGGCAGGAAATCGAGCGAGCCCAGGCTCAGCAAAAAGGAGGCACGCCAGGCCGCCGCCCAGCAGCGCGAGCAGAACAAGGGCCTGCGCGACGCCGCGAAAAAGGCTGAGGCCGCGCTGGCCAGGCTGACCACGGCGCGCAGCACGATCGACAAGGCGATGTTCGACCCCGCCTCGGCCACCGGCGATCTGGCCGATCTGGGCATGACCGAACTGATGAAGAAGCGCGCCGAAACGCAGCAGCGCATCGAAGACGCCGAAGCCAGCTGGATAGAGGCGAACGAGAAGCTGGAGAGCATCCCGGCCTGAAGCGGCGCGGCGCAGCGCTTGGGCTGCGGGGTGAGGCGAGTCTGCTGCGGCTCCGGCCGGTCAGCTACGGTAAAGGCCGGACATTCTACGCTTTTCGGATATCCTTGCGGCGGGCCTGTGACGGGCGCCCGCCGCGATCTCTTGCCGAACGGGAATATCCATGCATTTTACTGCCTGCGCCGCCGCCCTTTGTCTCATGAGCAGCGTCAGCAGCGCCGCGATCGCATCGCAGGATACGCCGCCCGTGGCCGACAGCGCTGCGGCGACCAGCTTCGCCAAGGATGTGTGGACCTATGCCGATCCGGCGGCAGCGCGCGTTTCGCATGTCGATCTGGACCTCGTCACCGATTTCTCGGGCAAGCAGATATATGGCACCGCGGTGCTGGACGTTGCGGCGCGGCCGGGCGCCGCATCTGTCATACTGGACGACAATGGCCTGCGCATCCAGGCGATCACCGATATGGACGGCACCGCCCTGCCCTACAACTTCGGCGCGGTCGACGCGATGCTGGGCGCGCCGCTGACCGTGCAGCTGAACGGCAACAGCAAGATCAGGATCACCTATGCGAGCGCGCCCGGTGCCGAGGCGCTGCAATGGCTGCCGAAAGAGGCCACGGCGGGCGGGCAGAAGCCCTATCTGTTCAGCCAGGGCCAGCCGATCAGCAACCGCAGCTGGATTCCCACGCAGGACAGCCCCGGCATTCGCCAGACATGGACGGCGCGGATTACGGTGCCCCAGGGCCTCGTCGCGGTGATGAGCGGTGACAAGCTGACGCCCAAGGGCGTGCCGACCGGGGATGGCCGGGTCAGCTACAGCTTCAAGATGGACCATGAAGTGCCGCCCTATCTCATTGCGCTGGCGGTCGGCGATCTGGCGTTCAAGCCGATCGGCCCCAACAGCGGAGTGTATACCGAGCCGGCGCTGCTGGATGCAGCGGCGGAGGAATTTCAGGACGTGGAAAAGATGATCGCTGCGGCGTCGGACCTGTACGGCCCGTATCGCTGGGGCCGCTATGACATGCTCGTTTTGCCGCCGAGCTTTCCCTATGGTGGCATGGAAAATCCCACGCTGACCTTCCTTACGCCCACCATCATCACCGGCGATCGCAGCAACACGGACGTGGTGGCGCACGAACTGGCGCATAGCTGGTCCGGCAATCTGGTCACCAACGCCACCTGGTCGGACAGCTGGCTGAACGAGGGCTTCACCACCTATTTCGAGAACCGCATCATGGAGGCGGTGTACGGCAAGGACCGCGCGGCGCTTTACGCCGATCTCGATTACGCGACGATGCTGAGCGATATCGCGGCGGCCGGCGGCGACGATGCGCCGACCACGCGGCTGCACGGAGAACCGGGCGCGACAGCCGGGCAGCTCGATTATTTCAAGGGCTCCACCTTTCTGCGTACCATCGAGAAGGCGGTGGGCCGCGTCCGGTTCGACGCCTATTTGCGCGGCTATTTTGACCGTTTTGCCTTTCAGCCACAAACGACCGCCGGCTTTCTGGCCGATCTGCGCGCCAAGCTGATACAGGGCGACGCGGCGCTGGAGCGGCAGCTGATGCTCGACCGGTGGGCCTATCAGCCCGGCCTGCCCGCCAACGCCGTCCACATCCAGTCCTCCACTTTGGCGCAAGTGGACGCGCAACTGGCCGCCTTCAACGCGGGCGGCCCGGTGTCGGCGGTGCACAGCGAGGGGTGGAGCACGCAGCAATGGATGCGTTTCCTGCGCGGCGTCCCCAGGCAACAGACGCCCGCGCGGCTCAAGGAGATGGACGAGGGGCTGAAACTGTCGGCTAGCGGCAACGCCTATGTGCGCAGCGCCTGGTACGAGATCGCCATCGCCAATCGCTACGATCCGGCCGTGCCCAGCCTCCGGCAATATCTGGGCAGCGTGGGCCGTATGCTGCTGATCCGGCCACTCTATCAGCAGCTTCAGGCTGAGGGCGACTGGGGCCGCCCGATCGCGCGATCGGCATTTGCAGCCGCAAAGCCCGGCTATCACCCGATGACTGCGGCGATGACCGAGCGGATTTTGTCCGGAAATTGAAGTTCGCGTACCGCGAAACTTGCATGCGGCGGGGCAGGACGCGCCGCCTGCGCCGGAGACACGCCCATGTACCGGGCTGGCCCCACCATTGCCGCGTAGTTAACGCGCTTCGTTCAGGCAAGCGGCGCCTTTCCTGAATATGTCTCGATGGTTCAGCAAAACTTCAGCCTGTTTGCGCGACAAACCGGTTAACAGGGCGATATCGGGTTGCCCATTCGCGGCGAAGAAGACCGCCGCCCGTACCGAGGAGCATACTATGCGTAATCTGATGCTGACCGGCCTGATGGCCGCCACTTTTCTGAGCCCCGCCGCGCTCAGCGCCGCCAATATGCCGGCGATCGCGTCGGCCGCGCCGCTGCTGGACCAGCCCGGCGTCACCACCTATACCGCCGCCGCCGCCCAACAGCGCGAGCACCGCGGCGAGCGGCAGCACGCCCGACAGGATGCCAGGCAGCATGCCCGTCAAGATCGCCGACAGCATGCGCGTCAGGACAATCGCCAGCATGCGCGTCAAGACTACCGGCAGGATGCGCGGCAGAACTATCGCCAGCATGCACGGCAGGACAATCGCCAGCATGCACGCCAGGACCGTCGCGAGGATGTGCGCCAAGATTACCGGCAGCATGCACGTCAGGACAATCGCCAGCATGCACGCCAGGACTACCGCCAGGACTACGGCCGCCAGCACTATGACAATGCGCGCTTCAATTACAACGGCCGCAGCTACAACGGCTGGAACAACAACTGGCGCAGCAACAATCGCTACAATTGGCGGAGCTATCGCAACACGAACCGCGGACTGTATTCGAGCAATTACAATGCGCCCTACAGCAACTATCGCTACAATCGCCTTTCTGTAGGCACCGTTCTTGGATCGCTGTTCTACAGCAACCGTTACCAGATCAACGATCCCTATCGTTATCGTCTGCCGGAGGTGTACGGTCCCTACCGCTGGGTGCGCTATTATGGCGACGCCGTGCTGGTGGATATCCGCAACGGCCGCACCGTCGATGTGGTGCACGACTTCTTTTATTGAGCGCGTAACCCCGCTTGATTGCAATCGGCCCGGCGCAGCGATGCGCCGGGTCTTTGCGTTGCACTGCATCCGCCGGCCCCCCTGCGCGCTTTGCTGACAGCGCCTTTGCCGCCAAGGTCTCCGTGCAGGCGAACATCCGATTCGCCGCATGCCAGGAGATACCCGATGAAAGCGCTTTTGCCCGCCCGCCCGCTGCCCGCCCGCCCGTTGCTCGCCCGCCCGCTGCTCGTGCTGCCGCTGCTGGCGCTGCCGCTGCTGGCGCTGGCCGCCCCCGCCGCCGCCGAGACCATATGGGCCGGCAATCTGATAATTGATGCCGCCGCGCAGCCGATGGGCCCGGCCACCATCGTGGTGACAGACGGCAGGATCGTCTCCATCACGCCCGGGATCGACCGCACCGCCGCCGGCCCGGACGTGATCGATCTCAGCGACAAAACCGTGCTGCCCGGCCTGATCGACACGCACGTCCACCTCACCGGCGATCCGGGGGGCGATTTCTGGAAGGAGGCGACCGAACCGGCCGAATGGGGCGTGCTGGTGGGTGCAAAGAACGCACTGAAGACGGTCAAGGCGGGTTTCACCACGGTGCGCGAGGCTGGCTCGGCCGGGCAAACCGCCTTCGCGCTGCGCCGCGGCACAGACGAAGGGATCATCCCGGGCCCGCGCATCATTGCCGCCGGGCCTCCGCTGGCAATCATTGGCGGGCACGGTGATGTCTCCGGCTTCCTGCCCGAGGTGAACGATCTGCTGTCGAGCGGCTTCACCTGCACCGGGCCGATCGAATGTACCGCCAAGGTGCGCAAGGCCAGCCGCAACGGATCGAACGTGATCAAGATCACCGCGACCGGCGGGGTACTGAGCCAGCAGGGCCGCGGGCTGGGCGCGCATTTCACCAACACGGAGATGACCGCGATCGCCGACACCGCCCACGCGCTTGGCCTCAAGGTCATGGCCCACGCCCATGGCGCGCGGGGTGTGGAGGCAGCGGCGGCGGCGGGCATCGATTCGATCGAACACGGCACCTTTGCCGACGAGCAGGCGCTGCGCGTCATGAAAGCCAAGGGCACGTATCTCGTCCCCACCCTGCTCGCCTTTCGCGGCGTATCCGAGGGGCTGGGCAAGGGCATCTACACGCCCGTGGTGGAGGACAAGATCCGCATGACGCTGAGCGCGGTCGGCAAGGCGGTCGGGCTCGCCAGGCAGCTGGGCGTTCCGGTTGCTTTTGGCACGGACGCGGGCGTGTTCGCGCACGGCCGCAATGCCGAGGAGTTCCAGATGCTGGTCGATGCCGGGATGAGCCCGCGCGAGGCGCTGGCAAGCGCCACCACGGTGGCCGCGCGGCTGCTCGATATGGAAGGCGAGCTCGGCCGGATCGCGCCCGGCTATTCGGCGGACATCATCGCGGTGGATGGCAATCCGCTGGAGGACGCGGCCACGCTCCAGCATGTCGGCTGGGTCATGGCGCGCGGCAAGGTGATCGACTGAACAGAAATTCCTCCCCGGGCCCAGCCCGGGGAGTCGGTCTCAGAGAACTTCAAACAGGCCGGCTGCGCCCATGCCGCCGCCGACGCACATCGTCACGACGACATATTTCGCACCGCGGCGCTTGCCCTCGATCAGCGCGTGGCCAGTGCAGCGAGCGCCGGTCATGCCATACGGATGACCGATCGAGATCGAGCCGCCGTTGACGTTGAGCAGCTCGTCGGGAATGCCCAGCTTGTCGCGGCAATACAGCACCTGCACCGCGAACGCCTCGTTCAGTTCCCAAAGGCCGATGTCGTCCACCTTGAGATCGAACCGCTCGAGCAGTTTGGGGATCGCGAAGACCGGGCCGATACCCATTTCGTCGGGCTCGGTGCCCGCCACCGCCATGCCGACGTAGCGGCCGAGTGGGGTGAGGCCCTTCTTTTCGGCCACGGACGCTTCCATCAACACGCTGGCCGAACTGCCGTCGCTGAGCTGCGAAGCATTGCCGGCGGTAATCGTGGTGCCCTCGCCCATCACGGGCTTCAGGCTGTTCAGACCTTCCAGCGTGGTTTCGGGGCGGTTGCCCTCGTCCTTGGCGATGGTGACTTCCTTGTCGGAAATCTCGCCGGTTTCCTTGTTCTGCACCTTCATCACAGTGCTGACGGACACGATCTCGTCGTCGAACTTGCCCGCATCCTGCGCGGCGGCGGTGCGCTGCTGTGAGCGCAGGCCATATTCGTCCTGCTGTTCGCGGCTGATGCCATAGCGCTGCGCCACCGTTTCGGCGGTCTGCAGCATGGGCATGTAGATCGCCTTGTGCATGGCGACGAGCGCCATGTCCGGCGCAACACGCATCTCCTTGGTTTGCACCAGCGAGACCGATTCCAGCCCGCCCGCGACGATACAGTCCATGCGATCGGTGATGATCTGCTTTGCCGCGGTGGCGATGCTCATCAGGCCCGACGAACATTGCCGGTCGATCGTCATGCCGGAAACGCTGACGCCCAGGCCTGCGCGCAGTGCAATCTGGCGCGCCACATTGCCGCCGGTCGTGCCCTGCTGCAGCGCGGCGCCCATGATACAGTCGTCGACTTCGCTACCGTCGATCCCGGCGCGCTCGACCGCGGCCTTGACCGAATAGCTGCCGAGCGTCGGCCCCTGGGTGTCGTTGAACGCGCCTTTATAGGCACGGCCGATGGCGGTGCGGGCGGTGGAAACGATGACGGCGTCACGCATTACTTGGTTCCTTCATGTTAGCGGCACTTTTCCGGGCATTGTCCGGCTTCGCGAGATAGTCGATCGCGGGCGTTTTCTCGCTGCGCAAAATCCTTGCCTACTTGATAGCCCGCAAAGATGAGCAGCCATAATGTTACCCAGAACCCGTTTCGCGCCAGCCATTGGCTCAACTCTACAGGCAAAAACAGCTCCTTTCAGACGAGACGAACGCTGGCCGGGCGGCCTATACGAAAAACTGGCTGATCCATTCGGCGATGAGCGCGGGCTTGTCCTGCCCCTCGATCTCCACCGTGAACTCCTGCGTCTGCTGCCACTGGCCAGGGCGCTTTTCCTCGATATCGAGCAGCTTGAACCGGCCGCGCACGCGCGATCCGCATTTCACCGGCGTCAGGAAGCGGACCTTGTTGCCGCCGTAGTTGACGCCCATTTTCACGCCCTCGATCTTTGGCATGTCGGCTTCGGCGGCCAGCCGCGGGAGCAGCGACAGCGTCAGGAAGCCATGGGCAATGGTGCCGCCGAACGGCGTCATCCTGGCGCGTTCGGGGTCGACATGGATGAACTGATGGTCCCCCGTCGCCTCGGCGAACTGGTCGATCATGCGCTGATCGACGGTCACCCAGCCGGATACGCCCAGTTCCTCGCCTATCCTGTCCTTCAGCTTTTCGGGCGCGATGGTTTCGGCCATGCCGCTCTCCTTTGTCCGGTATGGCGGGACCATGGCGTGTCGCCGCCGATTCCTCAAGCGAAACGGCTTGCCGTTACGGAAGGAAGCCCAGTGCGCGGGACCGGCGGGGCGATCAGGCGTCCGGCGCGCCGGTGATCTGCCGCACCGGCTGCACCTGCGGATAGGGCATGATCATCGCTCCATCGGGCGCGGCGGTGAAGGTGGTCTGCGTGGGATAAGCGAATTCCAGCCCTTCCTCGGCAAAACGCGCGAAAATGGCGATGCCGACGCGGTGGCGCAGATGATAGCTGGCGGTAAAATCGGCCGGCCCGTCGAATTCCACCTCGTAATTGATCGCGCTGTCACCGAAGCCGACAAACCCCGCCCGCACGAATGTGGCGCCCGCACTCTCAACCGTATCCTGCAGGATAGCGGGCACCTGGTCCGCCCGGTCCGCCGCTGTCTGGTAGATCAGCGTGATCGCAAACTTGGTGCGCCGATGCGGACGGCGGGTCAGGTTCTCGATCTCCTTGTTGAGCAGATTGGCATTGGAGATGATGATTTCCTCGCCGGTTACTGCGCGGATGCGGGTGGTCTTGAGGCCGATCTCCTCCACCGTGCCCGAATAGGCATCGAACTGGATCGTCTCGCCCTTGGCAAAGGGCTTGTCGAAGATGATCGCGATGGCCGCGAACAGATCTGCAAAGATGCCCTGCGCGGCCAGGCCAATGGCGATGCCGCCGACGCCAAGACCAGCGATCAGGCCGGTCACGTCGACGTTCAGATTGCTGAGAATCACGACCAGCGCGATGGCGAAGATGATGAAGGTGACGAAAATGTGGATCAGCTTCATTGCGCTGTCGAGCGTCTCATGCGCCTCTTCGCCCGAATGGTTGCGGCGCTCGATGAAGCCGATGATCAGCTCGCGCACCCAGATCGCGATCTGCAGCACCACCGCAATGGTGAAAAGGAAACCGATCGTACGCTCCAGCCAGCCAGGGGCATTGGCATAGCTGACCACCAGTTCGGCGGCGATCAGGAAGCGGAAGCTGCGCGTGGTTCGGGCGATCGCGCGGCCGATGATGACGCGAAAGCCGGTCAGATCCTCGCTGCGCCGGACATAGCGCGCGCCAAAGCGCTTGAGCGCGGACAGCGCGATGTAGAGCACCACCGCCGCCGCGATGCCGATCAGAAGCTCCACCCAGTGCAGCGTGAACCAGACGATGATGGAATCGACATAGTCTGTTACCTGTTTCCAGGCCGCGGTCAGATCGGCCTTCTTCGGCAGGGGGTCAGCCGCTTTCGCCGCCTGCGTGCCCGTCATGTCGATTGCTCCAGAATTATGTCATCGCGCGGACCCCGGGGGCTCCGTTTACGCGCCAGATAGGGGTTGGTCCGGCGCATGTCCACGCCAGCGGCGGCCGGCCAGCTTGTCGATCAGGCGGCGGCGGGGCGGCCGGTGGCGCGCTTGACCTGCGCCGCGATTGGTACGAAACTGGCCGACTTGCGCCGCCGCGTCAGATAGGTGTCGAGCCCGATCTGCATGGCCACCAGCATGTAGACAAACGGCTGGAAGGCGATGCCGACGAACAGCGATCCGGTGAGATACACCAGCTGACCGTTCTGCAGCGCCTGGGCCAGCGGCGCGATCCACCGTTCATCGTCGCCTGCGCTATCCTTGTAGCGGCGGCGCAGCACTTCCATGCGCCAGACCCCGCCGACATGGATGATCAGCCACAGCAGCAGCCCGAAAAAGCCCTGTTCGCCCAGCATCTCGAAATAGCTGGAATGATAGGCGCGGCCTGCGTCGATCACCTCGCGCTCGCCCACCTCCATACCGGTCGCAAAGCCGTTGGCGTCGGTCGTCGGCAGTTCGTAACGCACCTTGTTCTGGCGATAGGCCTCGAACCCGCCGCCGCCGGGATGGTCCTGCACATAGTTCCAGGTCCAGCCCCATACGGCGAGCCGGGTGGAAGCCGATTCGTCCTGCTGATAATTTTGGATGGTGCCCATGCGCTGGCTGAAACTGGACGGCAGAAACGGGATCGCCGCCAGCGCCAGCAGCGCCGCGCCCCCAATGTGAAGCGATTTGTAGCGCGAGAAGCGCAGCGACAGCACATAGAGCACCGCCAGACATATGAGACCGGTGCGCGCCTGCGTGCCGACGGGAATGAGGATGCAGGCAAAGCTCAGCGACAGCGCGAAAACCTTCAGCGCCGGCCGCCATTTCGGGTCCGCAGAGGGGAAAATCGTGCCGTGTCTGGCCAGCCACCAGATGAGCGGGATCACCGCGATGGCCACGGTGCTGATGATCGACCCCTCGTACAGGCCGCTGTTGTCCTCCACCAGGATCACCAGCGCGCCGTATCCGCCGCCAGACAAGATCGTCTTCAGCCCGCCATTTATGACCAGCGCGGCCAGCGAGAGCACGAGCGTGAGCGCCAGCGCCTCGATCCTGAGGCGGGTGCGCAGCGTGAGCGGCAGGAAGATCGCGAACACCAGCGCTTTCCAGACCCAGCCCCATTTTTCCAGCGCCTCCACCGGCATATCGGCGGTGATGGTGGTGTATCCGGCGTAGGCTAGCAGCACCAGCATACACAGCTGGCGCGCGGAAAAGCGGCTGTCTTTCTTGCCGCGATCGACCAGAAGACCGCCCAGCGCTCCGGCAAAAACGATCAGCGAAATCGGTATGGAATTGAGCAGAAAATAGCTCAGCCGCTGCGGCGCGACGATATCGATATAGGCATAAACCAGCGTAAACAGGAACGGCTTGCGCAGCCCGAACAGCAGGAACAGCCCCAGAAACGCCAGAAGATAGATATCGCGCATGGTCGGCTCAGCCCTTGCCAGGGCGCGCGCGCGCGGGCGCGGCCACAGGCTCTGGGGCTGGTGTCGATACGGCGGCGGTCGCGCGGGCGCGGGCGGCGGGTTGGACCTGCGCCGACTCGTCGTCCAGATCGGGCCGGCGCAGCAGGCGCACGAACGCCAGCAGCAGCAGGCCGTGGCTGAGCAGGAGGGAGAAATGGTCGATCATCGGCGGCGGCGGGCGCTCCTTTTCTGTTTCCTGCCTTTTTTCTGTGTCTTGCGCCCTAGCCGCTTTGGGTTGACGGCCCGTTAAGGCTTTTGCGCCATTTCGGGGCCATGCCGCGCATCCTTCATGTCCTGGACCACAGCCTGCCGCTGCACAGCGGATACACGTTTCGCACCCGCGCGATCCTGAAGGCGCAGGAGCGCGCCGGATGGCAGGTGCGCGGGCTCACCGGCATCCGCCACGCAGCGCATGGCGGGAGCGCCGAAGACGGGCCGCAGGTGCATGAAGGCCTGACATTCTACCGCACGCGCGGTCACAGCGCGCTGCCCTCCCCCATGCGCGAATATCGCGAAGTCGGCATGCTCGCCGATCGCATCGTCGCGCTCCACGGTGCATGGCCGTTCGATCTTATCCATGCCCATTCGCCGGTGCTGGACGGGCTGGCCGCCCACCGTGCCGCCCAGCGTCTGGGCCTGCCCTTCGTCTACGAAATCCGCGCCTTTTGGGAAGACGCCGCAGTCGGCAACGGTACCGGCACCGAAGGTAGCGCGCGTTACAAGCTGACCCGCGCGCTGGAAACGCATGTCGTGGCCCGCGCCGACGCGGTGGCGGTGATCTGCGACGGGCTGAAGGCCGATCTGGTTGCGCGCGGTGTGGCCGCATCGAAAATCGTTACCGCGCCCAACGGGGTGGACCTGGATCTGTTCGGCATCCCGCCCGCGCGCGACGCGGCGCTGGCGGCCGAGCTTGGCCTGACTGGCGCGCCCGTGATTGGCTTTATCGGCAGTTTCTATGATTACGAAGGGATCGACATCGCCATCGCGGCGCTGGACGATCTGCGCCGCCGCCATCCGGGCACGCAGCTGCTTCTGGTGGGCGGCGGCCCATGCGACGCCGCGCTGCGCGCGCAGGCCGCGGCAGGCCCGGCGGCCGAGGCGATCCGCTTTGCCGGGCGCGTGCCGCACGAAATGGTGGAGCGTTATTACAGCCTGATCGATATTCTGGTTTATCCGCGCAAGGCGATGCGGCTGACCGAGCTGGTCACCCCGCTCAAACCGCTCGAGGCGATGGCGCAGCGCCGGCTGGTCGCCGCCTCCGACGTTGGCGGACACCGCGAGCTGATCGTGCCCGGCCGCACCGGTTCGCTGTTTGCGCCGGACGATCCATCGGCACTTTCGCAGGCGTTGTCCGACATGTTGGGCCGGCCCGATCTGTGGGATGCTCGCCGCGATAATGCAGAGGCTTTCGTGCGGGCCGAGCGGGACTGGGCCAGCAACGTGCATCGTTACGATCCCGTTTACCATTCGCTGCTAGACCCCGAATCGATAGAACGCGCAGCCTGAAGGGGCCTTTGCGATATGTTTGAAGGGGCGTCATGACAATGCAGAAGCATCAGCTGGCCATTCCGGCGGGCCTGGCGGCGGGACTGATTGCCGCGGTGACCACCCTGTTGACGCCGATCGGCATGATCGAGAATTTCGCCGCATCCAGCGGCCTGTCCGAACTGATCCCGCAGACCGCGCCGCCGCTGGGCGCCACCGCGCGGCTGATCATCGCCTTTATCGCAGCTGTGATGGCCGCGGGCGTCGTCCTGGCGCTGATCGGAAGCGCAGAACCCGCGACCGGTGCAGCTCCATCCGATAACGACACCGATGCACAGCCCGCCCGGCGCGCGTACAGCATGAGGATATCGACTTTCATGAGCAGCCTGACTTCCCCGCGCCGTTCGCGTCCGGTCCCGGCAGACGCCGCAGCGCAGCCGGTGTCTTCCTTCGCGCCCGAACCGGCCACCTCGTCCGCCGCCGCAACGATGTCCTCCGAAAGCTGGCTGGCCCATGTGAAGCGCAAACTGAATAGGCTGGCCGGGCGCGGAGATGACGGCGCGGGCATCCGCGAATTCGCCGATCTGCCCCGGCTGCGCGCGGCCGACCGTCATCCCGATGCCCCGCCCCGCCGCCCGATTTCCGCGCTGTCCGATCTCAATGGCCTGGCGCAGGACGGCCCATGTTTTGCGCCGGATGAACGGCCAGCTGCTGCCACACCCGCCGCAGCCCCGGCCGAGGCGTCTGCTCCAATCCCCGCCCACAGCGCGCGTCCGCTGGCGCCCATGGCGCCGGAACCGCTGGCCTGGCGTCCGCTCGGCGCACGCCCGGCGGCGCGTGCGCTGGAGAATGCTACGCAGGAAATCAATTTGCAGGAGAACGGTTTGCAGGAAAGCGGGGCGCCGTCCGGCTATCGGGCAGATGTGCCCTTATCCGATCCGGTTCACCCGGTGGTGAAGCGGTCCGGTCTCGCGGCCAAAAGCGGGCAAACCGGCGCTGCCAGCACTGCCGCCGCAACCGCCGAAACATCGCCCTATGCCGATCTGGACCTCTCCGATCTGGTGGACCGGCTGGAAAAGCGCCTCGGTGCTGCTGCCGCAACCGGTTCGCAGGAAGTTATGCCGCAGGCAGATGGCGCGATAGCATCACCGCCCATGCCTGAAGCCGCCGCGCCTGCCGCACAGGATGAGACGGACGCGCCCGCCTCGCAGGACGGTGCGGATGCGCCTGCTTCGCAGGACGGTGCCGATGCGCCTGCTTCGCAGGACGGTGCCGATGCGCCTGCTTTGCAGGAGGATGCGCTGCCCCCACTGTCCCCGCGCCCCGTGCAAGCCGTTCCGCCTTCGATCGATGCGCCGCGCGCTGCGCC
>JBBSUT010000005.1:0-40228 GCA_038234155.1 Sphingomonadales bacterium
CAACACCAGTGCCGGCGCGTTCGCCGTGGCGATCGGCGCGGGCAACGACAGCCTGCTGGGCCTGCGCGATGCGATCAACGATGCGGCCGCTGGCGTCACCGCCAGCATCGTGACCGACAATCGCGGCACCCGGCTGGTGGTTACCGGCAAGGAAGGCGCGCCCGAAGGCTTTACCCTTGCAGGGCCAGCAAAACCGGTGATTGGCGCGGCCAGTGCACTCAACGACTTTAACTACCCTGCCAACAGCAATGGCGGGATGACCGCGATCTCGGCCGCCAGCGACAGCATTGTGTTGGTTGACGGGGTGGAACTGGTCAACAGTTCGAACCAGCTCGACAATGTGATAGAGGGCGTGCGGCTCAATCTGCTTGCCGCGTCGCCGGGCAAGCCGATCACGATCTCCAGCGATACGCCCGCGGCCACCACCCGCGATCTGGTGACCGAGTTCGTCGATGCGTTCAATACGCTGAAACGCGGGCTGAACACCGCCACCGCGCCCGGCGCGGAAGGCAGCGCGGCTGGGCCGCTTTCCGGCAACCGCGCGATCCGCGACATGGCCGCACGGCTGGGCCGGATGAGCTCCACCATCCTGTCGAGCGACGGACCCTATCGCACGCTGGCGGACATCGGGGTACGAACCGAGCGCGATGGCACGCTGACGCTGGACAGCGTCCAGTTCGACCGCGCGCTGGCAGCCAACCCGGACGCGGTGGCGCAGATGCTCGATCCGGTAACGCCCGATACAAACCATCGCGGACTGGCTGGCACGCTGGCCGACGTGAAGACCGCGCTGCAGGACAGGGACAGTCCGCTCAGCCTGGCCAAGACTCGCTTCGACGAGGTCAACAAGCAGCTCGGCGAACTGCGCCAGAAGCTGGATACCGATATCGAGCGCTATCAGGAAACGCTGCAGAAAACCTTCTCCAACATGGACCGGCAGCTGGCTGTGCTGCGCCAGACACAGCAATATGTCGAGCAGCAGACCCAGATCTGGAACAATTCGAGACAATAATTCAGCGCACAAGCGGGGACATGAAGACGATGTATTATGCAGGCAATCGCGGGATGGCACGCAGCTACGGCGCTGTGGATACCAACAGCCGGGTGGCCGCGGCCACGCCGCACGAGCTGGTGTCGATCCTGTTCGAGCAATTGCTCCTGCGGATCGACCGGGCCATCCGCTGCCAGGACAAGGGCGATATGGCCGGCATGTTCCAGTCACGCGCCAAGGCCTCGGACATATTGAACGCGCTGGAGGAAAGCCTGGATTTCGAACGCGGCGGCGACATCTCGACCGCGCTGGCTATCGTCTACCGCGAGGCGTCGGATCGCATGAACGCCGCCCAGGGCTCCGAGGCTGCGGCCAAGCTGCAGTCGGCGCGTGAAATCATCTCGGAAATTTCAGAAGCGTGGACCGATATCGGCAAGCGCTGAGCGGCAATCAGGCCGCGACCTGCTGATCGCGGCTGATGCCGTGGCGGCGCATCTTTTCCACGAATGTGGTGCGCTGCACGTCGACCAGCCGGGCCGCTTTGGCGATCACGCCGCCGCATGCGATCAGCGCGTCGATCATCAGGCGGCGTTCTTCCCCCTGCAGATGAACCTGCAGCGAGAACCCGTCGGTGAAGCGCGCCCTTCCGGCTGGCTCTGTGGCGGCGACCGAGACCGGCGCTCCGGCAGGGTCTGTGGCGGCGAAAGAAACCGACCCGCCCGCCGTCTCGGTCAGCAGAAGCTCGGCTTCCGCCGCGCCGATGGTCTGTCCGGGAAAGAAGATGCTGGCGCGCTCGATCACGTTGCGCAATTCGCGCACATTGCCGCCCCAGCCGTGCATTTCCAACCGGGCGATGGCCCCGTCATCCAGCACCGGGCGCTCGGCATCCGCGCACAGAAGGCCCAGGAAATGCTGCGCCAGCAACGCAACATCTTCGGGCCGGGCGCGCAGAGCGGGGATCACAATCGGCACGACGTTGAGGCGGTAAAACAGATCCTCGCGAAAACCGCCGCGGGCGATCTCGGCATGCAAATCGCGGTTGGTGGCGGCCACGATGCGCACATCGACCGGGATCTGTTTCGATCCGCCGACGCGCCGGATGCTGCGCTCCTCGATAACGCGGAGCAGCTTAACCTGCATGGCCAGCGGCATCTCGCCAATTTCGTCCAGGAACAGAGTCCCGCCGTGGGCCTGTTCGAACAGGCCGATGTGGCGCTGGCTGGCACCGGTGAACGCGCCGCCTTCATGCCCGAACAGTTCGGATTCGATCAGCTCGCTCGGAATGGCGCCGCTGTTGATCGCGATGAACGGTTTGTCGGAGCGGCGCGAAGCCTTGTGGATGGCCTTGGCCACCACTTCCTTGCCGCAGCCGGACGGGCCGGTGATCATGACGGACGCGGCGGCGTTGACCGAATAGCGCACCATCGTGCGAACCGACGCGATCGCGTCGCTGCGGCCTATCACCATGTCCGAAATCATCTGTGCCGTCATTCCCGTGTGTCCCCGTTGATCATGGGCTGTTTCAGTCAAACTGCCCCATCGCGGCTAGGCATGATCGGCTGGTGACCCATCATGATTAACTCTTGACTCCGTTCTAGGGAAACAATGGTTAACGAAATCCTACCGCGTTCTGCCGCTGCCGGAAAAATGCTGCCGCCGCAGTAGCAAAGGTCGCGCGAGGGCGCGGTTCGGCGAGGCCTGCGATGGCGGCAAATTCCTGCCATCCGTTAACCTTTCCGGGGGGCCCGCCCCTGTCCGCGCATTGCGAAACCGTCAATATCCCGCCACAAGTGCCCCATGAACCCGCCGTACGGCACCTTTCCAGGAGATCAGAAAATGAGCGATACCCATCACGGCCTAGAGCTGCGTTCGACCGTAACAAAGGACGCCATGCTCAAGCTGCATCTGGAAGACATCGCCATCGATGCGCCCGGCGCGGACGAAGTGGTGGTGCGCGTGGAGGCCGCGCCGATCAATCCGTCCGACCTCGGCTTGCTGCTCGGCCCGGCCAATCTGTCGACCATGGAAACGGGCGGCACCGCCGATCGTCCCGAACTGACCGCCAGGCTGCACGACGGCACCATGAACATGGTCAAGCCTCGCATCGGCGAATCCATGCCCGTCGGCAACGAAGGCGCGGGAACGGTGATCGCGGCCGGATCGGACGTGTCGGACATGATGGGCAAAAAGGTCGGCATGCTGGGCGGCGGGATGTATACCACGGTGCGCAAGCTGAAAGCGCGCGACTGCATCGTGCTGCCGGATGGGGCCAGCGCCGAGGATGGTGCATCGATGTTCGTCAATCCGCTCACATCGCTCGGCTTTACCGAGCAGATGAAGATGGATGGCTTCAAGGGGCTGGTCCACACTGCCGCCGCCTCGAACCTGGGCCAGATGCTCAACAAGATCTGCATCGCCGATGGCATCCCGCTGGTGAACATTGTGCGCAGCGAAAGCCAGGTGCAACTGCTCAAGGACATCGGCGCGACCTGTGTGATCGACAGCAGCAAGGATGACTTCATGGAGAAGCTGACCGACGCCATCGCCGAGACCGAGGCTTATCTCGGTTTCGACGCGGTGGGCGGCGGGAAGCTGGCCGGGCAGATCCTGAACGCAATGGAAGCCGCCGCGCAGCGCAACATGACCGAATACAGCCGCTACGGCTCCAATCAATTCAAGCAGGTTTACGTCTACGGAGCGCTCGATCTGGGCGCGACCGTGCTGGAGCGCGGCTTCGGCATGACGTGGAGTGTGAGCGGTTGGCTGCTCACCCATTTCCTGGGCAAGGCCGGTATGGAAAAGGCGCTGGAAATGCGCGCGCGGGTGAAAGAGGAGCTCACGACGACATTCGCGAGCAGCTATAGCGCAACTATCTCGCTGGCAGACGTGCTGAAGCCCGACGTGATAAAGGCCTATCAGAACAAGTCGACCGGCGAGAAATATCTCATCGACCCGACACGATAGGCGCCGTCAGCCTGCGGCTTGACGAGCCGGCGGGGCGCTCGGTGCGCCCCGTCGGCCGCTCAGCCGATGGCGCGCTCGCCGACGATAGAAAGGCCGTAGGCGTCCAGCCCGACCAGGCTGTGATGCGTGTTGGTAAGCAGGACCATGTCGTGCACGCCAAGCTCGGTCAGGATCTGTGCACCCGCGCCATAATCGCGCAGCTCTTCCGGCTGGGCGCTCTGGCGGCCCTGCCGCGCGTCGATCGCCCGGCTCATGAACGTGGGTGTGGCCCGGTTCAGGATCACGATCACGCCGGTCCCTTCCTCGGCGATCATCTCCATCGAGCGCGCCAAAATCGCGCCCCGCTCGCCGTCTTCGCCCAGCATGTCACCGAACGGGGAGAGCTGATGCATGCGCACCAACGTGGGGGTTCCGGAATCGATATGGCCTTTCACCAGCGCGGTCTGTTCGGTGCCGGTCGCGCTGTTGTAGAAAGCCAGGCAGTTCCATTCGCCCCCCCAGCGGCTGGTGAAGCGCTCTTCGGCCCGCTTCTCCACGAGCCGATCATGCTTGCGGCGATACGCGATGAGATCGCGGATCGTGCCGATCTTCAGATTGTGCCGCCGCGCGAAGCCGACCAGATCGTCCAGCCGCGCCATCGTGCCGTCGTCGCGCATGATCTCGCAAATCACGCCCGAGGGGTTGAGCCCGGCGAGACGCGATACATCGACTGCCGCCTCGGTATGGCCGGCGCGGATCAGCACGCCGCCCTCGCGGGCAACCAGCGGGAAGACATGGCCCGGCGTCACGATGTCCGCACGGCCGCGGCCGGGATCGATCGCCACGTTGATGGTGCGCGCGCGGTCGGCGGCGGAAATGCCGGTGGTGACGCCGTCCTTCGCCTCGATCGATACGGTAAAGGCGGTGGACAACCGGTCCTCGTTGCGGCGGACCATCAGGTCCAGCCCCAGCGCGTCCACGCGCGCCTTGGTCATCGACAGGCAGATGAGGCCGCGGCCATGCGTCGCCATGAAATTGATCGCGTCCGGCGTGGCCATCTGCGCGGGGATAACCAGATCGCCTTCATTCTCACGGTCCTCATCGTCGACCAGGATGAACATGCGTCCGTTCAGCGCCTCGTTGATGATCTCTTCGGTCGTCGCCATCACGCTGCCACCGTCGCTGGAAAGATAGGCCTCCAGCTTGTCCAGCGTCTCACCAGTAGGGTTCCAGTCGGCAGTACCGAGATGGCGCAGGCTGTTGGCGTGGAGACCGGCGGCGCGGGCCAGCCCGGCGCGGGTCATGCGGCCGCTCTCGACGAGATCGGTCAGGCGAGACTTGAGGTTCTGTGTCATGGCGGCAGATATCACATTCCGGTGTGACAGGTTCAAGTGGATTTTCACATTTTCGATGTGATTTGATCTTGCCGCAAACCGTCCGCACGATCTGCTGTTCGAACCGGGGGTCCTTCCCGGTCCTGCTGGACGTACCGGAACGAGGATACGCCGCGGCTGGGCCGCGCAGCGCTTGGCAAAACCCCCGTACTGTCCCTATATCCGCCCCAGCGAAACGGCGCTGCTTGGTCCATCCTGACGCAATCTGCACCGCAACTGGAGATGTTTATGGCCGGCATGGCACCGTTCGATTGGGAAGACCCGTTCCGGCTGGATCAGCAGCTGAACGATGACGAGCGGATGATCCGCGACAGCGCCCACGGCTATGCGCAGGACAAGCTGCAGCCCCGCGTGCTCGAAGCGTTCGAGAAAGAGCATACCGACATCGAGATATTCCGCGAGATGGGCGCGCTCGGCCTGCTCGGCATCACGGTGCCGGAGGAATATGGCGGTTCTGGCGCATCCTATGTCGCCTACGGCCTGGTCGCGCGTGAGGTGGAGCGGGTGGATTCGGGCTATCGATCGATGATGAGCGTGCAGAGTTCGCTCGTGATGTACCCCATTCAGGCGTTCGGCAGCGAGGAACTGAAGCAGCGACTTCTGCCCAAACTGGCGACCGGCGAATATATCGGCTGCTTCGGCCTGACCGAGCCCGATGCCGGATCCGATCCCGCGGGGATGCGCACGACAGCCAAGAAGACCGCCACCGGCTATTCGCTGAGCGGCTCCAAGACCTGGATCAGCAACGCGCCGTTTGCGGACGTGTTCGTGGTCTGGGCCAAGTCCGAGGAACACGGCGGCAAGATCCGCGGGTTCGTGCTCGAAAAGGGCATGAAGGGGCTGGAAGCGCCCAAGATCGAAGGCAAGATGAGCCTGCGTGCGTCCACCACCGGCATGATCATGATGGATGAAGTCGAGGTGGCCGAGGACGCGCTGCTCGACGTGGAGGGGCTGAAGGGTCCGTTCTCCTGCCTCAACCGCGCCCGCTACGGTATCAGCTGGGGCGTGATGGGCGCGGCAGAGTTTTGCATGCACGCCGCGCGGGGATATGGGCTGGAGCGTCACCAGTTCCAGCGCCCGCTGGCCGCGAACCAACTGTATCAGAAGAAGCTTGCCGACATGATGACCGACATCGCGCTCGGGCTTCAGGCCAGTCTCGCGGTGGGCCGCCAGATGGATGCGGGCACGTTCGCGCCGGAGATGATCTCGATCGTCAAACGCAACAATTGCGGCAAGGCGCTCGATATCGCGCGCGCCGCCCGCGACATGCACGGTGGCAACGGCATCTCCGCCGAATATCATGTCATGCGGCACATGGTGAACCTGGAGACGGTCAACACCTATGAAGGCGCGCACGATGTCCACGCCCTCATTCTGGGCCGCGCGATCACGGGCATAGCGGCGTTCTGATATGGCCTGGCCAAAGCTGAAATGGGACAGCGAACCCACTGGTCCCTTGAAGGGGATCAAGGTGGTCGACATGTCCACCGTCGTGCTCGGCCCACTGGCCACGCTGCTTATGGCGGACATGGGCGCGGAGGTCATCAAGATCGAAAACCGGGTGGGCAATACGCCGGGCGACATGATGCGCTACGCCGGCTGGTCGCCGACCGGAGACCTCGGCCCCATCTTTTCCGCGCTCAACCGCAACAAGAAGGGCCTGGAGCTCAACGTCAAGGATGAGGATGGCAAGCGCATCCTGACCGAACTGATCGCCAGCGCGGATGTGTTTTTCCACAATGTGCGCATGGCCGGGATGGCGCGGCTTGGGTTCGACTATGAAGCGGTCAAGAAGATCAACCCTCGCATCGTTTACGTCCATGCCGCCGGCTTTGGCGAAGGCGGACCGCATGAACACCGCCAGGCCTATGACGATCTTATCCAGGGCGCGTCGGGCTTTTCGGCGCTGTTCGAACAGCGCGACGGCGGGCGGCCGGTCTATGCGCCGTCGCTGATCGTGGACAAGACCATCGGCATCTTCGCCAGCAACGCAGCGCTCGCCGCCCTGCTCCACCGTGAACGGACCGGCGAGGGGCAGTTCGTGCAGGTGCCGATGTTCGAAACCTTCACCTGGTTCCACATGGTCGAGAATCTCTACGGCGCGACCTTTGACGAGGGCGACGGCAAGCTTGGCTACACCCGCAGCGCCAATCCGCGCCGGCGCCCCTATCCCACCAGGGACGGGTTCATTGGCATCGTTCCCTATTCAGACAAGCAGTGGACCCGCTTCTTCGAATTGGGGGAGCGGCCTGGCATTTTCGACGATCCGCGCTTTTCCACCTATCAGGCGCGCACCGAAAACACCGCCGAACTCTATGCGCTGATCGAGGAAGTGGCGGCGTCCAAGACCACCGACGAATGGATGCAACTGCTCGATGACAACCACATACCCGCCATGCGCTACAACCGCATGGAAGAGGTGTTGACCGAAGAACATCTGAAAGCGGTGGATTTCTTCCAGCACCGCGAAGGCGCCCATATGGGCGGCTATCGCTCGATGCGGCATCCGGTCGCCTTTTCCGCCAGTCCGGCCAGCACTTATGCCGATCCACCCCGGCTCGGCGAGCATGACGACGAGATCAAGCGCCGCTAGCCGTGGCACGGCAGATACGAAAGCCGCCAGCCGCGGCGGGCTTCAGCGATACTCCTCCTTCTCCCACCACGGATAGAAGTCCGGCATGTCCCGCGATACGCGGTCCTGATAGTCCGGTGCGCGTTTTTCCAGAAAGCTGGCCACGCCCTCTTTCGCATCGGCCGAGCGCGACCGGCGGTACACGCCGCGGCTGTCGATCCGGTGCGCAGCCATGGGGTGGTTCTCGCCCGCCATGCGCCACAGCATCTGCCGGGTGAGCGCAACCGATACCGGCGCACTGTTATCGGCGATCTCGCGGGCCAGCGCGTAAGCTGCAGGAAGGAGCTCGTTCGGCTTCTTGACCGCCAGCACCAGACCGGCTGTCTGCGCCTCGGCCGCATCGAAAATTCGCCCGGTCATGCACCATTCCAGTGCGCACTGCATGCCGACCAGACGCGGCAGAAACCAGCTCGACGCCGCCTCGGGCACGATGCCGCGCCGCGCGAAAACGAAGCCAAAGCGCGCCGTCTCGCTCGCCAGCCGCACATCCATCGCCAGGGTCATGGTGGCACCGATGCCCACGGCAGCACCGTTGATCGCGGCGATTACGGGTTTGGTCATCTCGAACAGGCGAAGCGTCAGCCGCCCGCCGCTGTCGCGCACGCGCTCGTCGGATAGCTCGGCCACCTCGTCATCCGAAGTGAACGGCCCGCCGCCGCCGCCAGGCGTCAGATCCGCGCCCGCGCAAAACGCCCTGCCTTCTCCGGTGACAACCACCGCCCGCACATCGTCGTCCGCGTCTGCCGCATCGAGCGCCTGAACAATTTCAGCCATCATGACCGGCGTGAAGGCGTTCATTTTCTCCGGCCGGTCGAGCGTGATTGCGGCAACACGGTCCTCGACGGCGTAACGGATTTGCGTAAAGCCGTGGTTGGTCATGAACGCGTCAGCGCGGGGCCATGCGGATGCCGCCGTCGAGCCGGACGTCCTCGCCGTTGAAATAACCATTTTCAATCATCGTCAGCGCCAGATGCGCATATTCATCGGGCACCCCGAGACGCTTGGGAAACGGCACCGAGGCGGCCAGCGCGTCTTTCACATTCTGCGGCGCAGCCTGCAGCAGGGGCGTATCGAAAATGCCGGGCAGGATCGTGTTTATGCGGATCGCCTCGCTCATCAGGTCGCGCGCGATCGGCAGCGTCATGCCAACCACACCGCCTTTGGACGCCGAATAGGCGGCCTGGCCAATCTGGCCGTCCTCGGCTGCCACGCTGGCGGTGTTGACGATCGCGCCGCGGTCGCCGTCTTCCAGCGGATCGAGCGTCAACATACCCGCCGCCGACTTGGTTATGCAGCGGAAGGTGCCGACCAGATTGATCTGGACCACCCACTCGAACGCGCTGGTCGGATATTGCTTGATCTCGCCGGTTTCCTTGTCACGCTTGACCGTCTTGATGGCGTTGCCCACGCCCGCGCAGTTCACCAGCACCCGCTCCTGGCCGTGGGCTTCGCGCGCCTTGACGAACCCGGCGTCCACATCCTCGTCGCTGGTGACGTTCACCTTGCAGAACACGCCGCCGATTTCACTGGCCACCGCTTCGCCCTTCTCCACATTCATGTCGAATATGGCGACTTTGGCGCCCTTGGAGGCGAGCAGGCGCGCCGTGGCGGCGCCGAGGCCGGAGGCTCCGCCGGTGACGACGGCTGCGATTTGGTCATTGATGATCATGTGGGTTCTCTCCTGATAATGCAGCGAAGGCGTTGTAGTCTGGCTCAGCCCAGCCGCTCGATGATGGTGACATTGGCCTGGCCGCCGCCTTCGCACATCGTCTGCAAGCCGTAGCGGCCGCCGGTTTGCTCCAGCGCGTTCAGCAGCGTGGCCATCAGCTTGGTGCCGCTGGCACCCAGTGGATGGCCGAGCGCGATGGCACCGCCGTGAATGTTGAGCTTGTCCGCATCCGCGCCCAGATGCTTGAGCCAGGCCAGCGGCACCGGCGCAAACGCCTCGTTCACTTCATACAGATCGATATCGCCGATCGCCATGCCGGCGCGCTCCAGCGCCCGCTCGGTCGCGAACAGCGGCTCTTCCAGCATGATGACCGGATCGCCCGCGGTGATGGTGAGATTATGGATACGGGCACGCGGCGTCAGGCCGTGCGTCTTCAGTGCGCGCTCGGAAACGATGAGCACGGCGGACGATCCGTCGCAGATCTGGCTGGCGTTTGCCGCCGAGATCATGCCGCCGTCCTGCAGCGTCTTGACCGACTGGATACCTTCCAGCGTGGCGCCGAAGCGGATGCCCTCGTCAACATCGTGACATATCTCGCCGTCCGCCGTCTCCAGTTCGATGCCCACGATCTCGCGGTCGAACTTGCCCGCCTTGGACGCTTGCGCAGCCTTTTCGTGACTGTGCAGCGCAAACCGATCGAGATCGTCCTTGGTGAAGCCATGTTTCTTGGCGATCATCTCGGCGCCCATGAACTGGCTGAACATGACCTTGGGATAGCCCTCCTCCAGCCGCGGGCTTTTGTAATTGCCCATGCCCTCTTTCATATAGAGCGAGGCGGTGGAGCCCATCGGCACGCGCGTCATCGATTCGATGCCGTTGGCGATCACCACGTCCTGCGTGCCGCTCATCACCGCCTGCGCGGCGAACTGCACCGACTGCTGGGAGCTGCCGCATTGCCGATCGATGGTGACCGAAGGCACGCTTTCGGGCAGCCGCGATGCCAGCACCGCGTTGCGGCCGATATGCACCGCCTGCTCGCCGCCCTGCATCACGCAGCCGGTGATCACATCCTCGATCGCCTTGGGATCGATGCCCGTGCGCGCCACCAACTGGTCCAGCACATGCGCGCCGAGATCGACCGGGTGCACACCTGCAAGCTTGCCTCCGCGCTTGCCGCCAGCGGTTCGGATGGCGTCGACGATATAGGCTTCGGGCATGTGAGCTCTCCTGAGTGGCTTGTTCGTTCTTATGTGCAACCTATCTGGCGCTTGACGTGCGCGTCAACCGGCAATGCGCCCGGTAGACGGGCCAATGAGACGAACAAGCGCGGCGCTCGCTTGCGCCGAGCGCCGTTCGGATACGGATCAGATGATGCGCCCATCGCTCTTGCCCCAATATTCGTCGCGCAGCAGACGCTTGTAGAGCTTGCCGGTGGCGTGACGTGGCAGCGCCTCACGAAAATCGATCTGACGGGGCAGTTTGGCGCCGGAAAGCTGGCCGCGCAGATAGGCGGACAGCCGCGCTCTCAGGGCGTCTTCCCCCGCGCCGGGATCGAGCGGCTGGACCACCGCCACCACCCGCTCGCCCAGATCGTCGTCCGGCGCGCCGATCACCGCCGCGTCCGCCACCTCCTCGTGCGCGATCAGCAGGTTCTCGATCTCCTGCGGATAGACGTTGACCCCGCCCGATATGATCATGAAGCTCTTGCGGTCGGTCAGGTAGAGATACCCCTCTTCATCGACCCAGCCGACATCGCCGATGGTCGCCCACCCTTGGGGACTGCGCGATTCCGCCGTCTTTGCCGGATCGTTATGATAGGTGAACAGCGTCTCGTTCTCGAAATAGACGGTGCCCTCGGTGCGCGGCGGCACTTCCTTGCCCGCCTCGTCGCAAATATGCAGGATGCCGAGCAGCGGGCGGCCCACCGATCCTTTGTGCGCCAGCCATTGCTGGCTGTCGATAAAGGTGAAGCCGTGTCCCTCGGTCCCGGCGTAATATTCCTTCAGTACCGGCCCCCACCAGTCGATCATCGCCTGTTTGATCGGCACCGGGCAGGGCGCCGCAGCGTGCACGGCGCATGCCACCGACGAAACATCGTAAGCCGCGCGCACCGCCTCGGGCAGCTTGAGCATGCGCACGAAATGCGTCGGCACCCATTGGCCGGCATTGGCGCGATATTTCTGGATCAGGTGCAGCGCCTCCTCTGGATCGAATTTGGCCATGCAGATCACCGTGCCGCCAAGCCGGTGGACCGCCATGCACCAGCGCAGCGGCGCGGCGTGGTAAAGCGGAGCCGGCGACATATACACGCTCTGCGAGCCGAAGCCGAAGGCGGCTTGCGCCAGTTGCGTCAGCGATCCGGGGTCCAGAATGTCGCTATTTTCCGGCAGCTGCAGCCGGATGCCCTTGGGCTTTCCGGTTGTGCCGGAAGAGTAAAGCATGTCGGTGCCCGCCCGTTCGTCGGCAATTGGCGTGTCCGGCTGCCCGGCCAGGGCTTGGTCCAGATCATGCCATCCGCCGCGCGCCGCGCCCACCAGATAGCGCGCAACATCCGGCCGATCCGCCGCGATCCGGTCCAGCGCCGCATCGCCGATATATTCGCTCGCGATCAGCAGCCTGGCGCCGCTGTCTTCCAGAATATAGGCGATTTCGGGCGCGGTCAGGCGGCTGGAGATGCTCACCGCGATCAAGCCCGATCGCTGCGCGCCCCAGATCACGTCGAAATAGCGCGCCCGGTTGTCCATGCAGATCGCCACGGTGTCGCCGATCGCCAGGCCCGCACCGCGCAGGAAGTGTGCCACGCGGTTGCTGTTGGCCTCCAGCGCGGCATAGCTAATGGTTTCGCCGCCCGGCTCTATGATCAGCGCCGGTTTATCGGGCACGCTTTTCGCGTGGATCGACGGGTGCATCGGCGCTCTCCTGAAAACTCTCGCAGCCCGTTCAAGCGGACCGATCTGGGCCAAGAGTGTCGAAGCGCGCCGCGCGTTGCAAGCGGCATCCGCGATTTCAGCATGGGTTATTTCAGCGGGGGTAATTCGAGACTGGGCTATTTCGGGCTTGCCATGCCGGGACGGGGCGGAGTAGGGGCGTCGCTCCCAACGGGACATAGCCGCTTCGATCGCGGCGCACGGGGCCTTAGCTCAGCTGGGAGAGCGCCTGCATGGCATGCAGGAGGTCAGCGGTTCGATCCCGCTAGGCTCCACCAGTTTCTTTCGGGAACCGGTTTCCCCTGTTTGCTATTCCCTGTCGCAGCGCCACGCGTGGCATATTGGAAGTCCGCGGTGCGATCCCGCTCTTCCTATCCTGCACCGCGCAGCTGGATCGTTGCATGAAAAAAAGGCGCCGAACCCTGAAGTCCGGCGCCTTTCAAAAATTTCCGCGAGCAATAACAGCCGCAGGATTATTCGTCCTTGTTGTCGTCGTCGTCGTTGGACTTGTTGACGCCCAGATCGTCGCCATCGCCAAGGTCTACGTCGCTATCCGGCGTGTCGTCCGAATCGACCTCATCGACGTCAATGTCGAGATCGTCATCGGCCTCTTCGGGCTTGTCCTTTTTCTTGTCCTTTTCCTCATAGGGAATTGGCTGCTTCGATTTCAGGACGGGCTCCGGCTCCCATTTTTCACCGCACTCAATGCACTCGATCGGATCGTCCTTGCCCAAATCGTAGAAGCGCGTGCCGCAGTTCGGGCAGGTGCGTTTATGTCCCCATTCGGCTTTGGCCATGTGGCTCTCTTTCCTTCGGTAACGTGATGGATGGCCGCGCGGCATTGCGGCGGCTTGAAAAATCTAAGTGGCGCGCGCGCTCTTAAATGACAAGGGCGCTTTGGCAACCCCCCTCGCGCACCGCGCACCTTGTCCGCGCATCGTTGACAGCCGCTGCCGCACACGCGAAGCAGTGACGCGATGACCACCGCTTCCACCACTTTCGCCCCGTCCGGCCCGCTGGTCGGCACCATCTCGGTGCCCGGCGACAAGAGCATCTCGCACCGCGCGCTGATGCTGAGCGCTCTGGCCGTGGGAGCCAGCCGGATCGAAGGACTGCTCGAGGGTGAGGATGTGCTCGCCACCGCCGCCGCCATGCGGGCGATGGGGGCGGACATCGTGCGCGGAGACAATCTTGTGTGGACCGTCCACGGCGTGGGCGTGGGCGGATTGATGCAACCGGCAGGCGCGCTCGACATGGGCAACAGCGGCACATCGACGCGGCTGTTGATGGGGCTGGTGGCGAGCCACGCCCTCACCTGCACCTTTACCGGCGATGCCTCGCTGAGCCACCGGCCGATGGGCCGCGTGATCGATCCGCTCAGCCTGATGGGCGCTGACATTACCGCCTCGCCCGGCGGCACGCTGCCCGCCATGGTGCGCGGGATCGTACCCGCCATCCCGATCGCCTATCGCCTGCCGGTCGCATCCGCGCAGGTGAAATCGGCGGTACTGCTGGCCGGGCTGAATACCCCCGGCATCACCCGCGTGATCGAACCGGTGGCCACGCGTGACCATAGCGAGCGCATGCTGCGCGGTTTTGGCGCGGACATTTCGGTGGAAGTGGACGCGGACGGCGCGCGCGTTATCGCGATCACCGGCGAAACCGATCTCAGGCCGCAGGACATCGTCGTGCCGGGCGATCCGTCATCGGCGGCCTTCTTCATCGTCGCGGCGCTGATTGTGCCGGGATCGGATGTGACCATCACCGGCGTGGGCCTCAACCCCACCCGCGCGGGCCTGATCGGCGTGCTGCAGTCGATGGGCGGCGATATCGCTCTTCTGAACACGCGCGAGGTTGGCGGCGAACCGGTCGCCGATCTGCGCGTGCGGCACAGTGCGCTCACCGGCATCGACGTGCCTCCGAATATGGCGCCGAGCATGATCGACGAGTTTCCCGTCCTGTTCGTGGCCGCAGCCTTTGCCGAGGGGCGCACGCATACCAGCGGGCTGGACGAGCTGCGCGTCAAGGAATCGGATCGGCTGGCGGTTATGGCGGCCGGGCTCGCCATCATCGGCGCGCATGTCGAGGAGGCCGAGGACGGGCTCATCATCACGGGCACCGGCGGCGATATGCTGCGGGGGTCCGAGCATCCGGTCGCCAGCGCGCTCGATCACCGCATCGCGATGAGCTTTGCCGTGGCGGGACTGCACTGCCGGGACGGCGTGACCGTGGACGACACCCGCCCGATCGCCACCTCTTTCCCGGCATTTGAAGCGCTGCTGCGCCAGACCGGAGCCATCGCATGAACGGGATCAGCTCCTTTGCCGCCGACATGATCGGCTTTGCAGGCAGCTTTTGCATTGTCGCCGCCTTCGCCTACAGCAACATGACGAAGCGGCTGAACTTGCTGGCGTTCAACCTGGTCAATTTCGTCGGCGCGGCGCTGCTCGCGATATCGCTGACGGTGAACTATAATCTGCCGACCATGGTGCTGGAGATCGTCTGGATGATCATCGCCCTGCTGGGCATCGTCAAGGCGCTCCGCACACCGAAGGCACGCGCACAGGCGCAGGCGGAGCCGCCCGCATGATCGTGGCCGTCGATGGACCCACCGCTTCGGGAAAAGGCACCATCGCCCGGCGGCTCGCCGCGCATTTCGCGCTGCCGATGCTGGACACCGGGCTGCTTTATCGCGCCGTCGGCTTTGGCGTGGCGCAGTCGGGCGGCGACGCGGATGACGAGGGCGCCGCCTTGGCGCATGTCGATTTCCCGGATGCGCTTTTGGCCGATCCGACGCTGCGATCCGAACGGATCGGCGGTTTTGCCAGCAAGGTGTCGGCGCATCCCAAGATCCGGCAGGCACTGTTCGATCGGCAAGTGGCGTTCGCGAACCAGCCCGGCGGCGCAGTGCTTGACGGGCGCGATATCGGCACGGTTATCGCAACCAATGCCGATGCCAAGCTCTACGTCACCGCTTCGGTCGAGGCACGCGCGCGGCGGCGCTTCGAGGAGATGCGTGGCCACGGCGAGGCTGTAACGCTGGCGGCGATCGAGGCCGATCTGCGTTCCCGCGATGCGCGCGACAGCGGCCGCGCCGCCGCGCCGCTCAGGCCCGCCGAGGATGCGCTCTTGCTCGACACATCCGATCTCACTATAGACGAAGCCGTCCGGCAGGCGATTGCCCTGGTGGAGCGAAGGATAGAGAGCCGGTTGTAATCCGGCCCGCTCATGAAAAGGTGCGCGGCGCCCTCCCGTAATGGAGGCTGCCTGGCGTGCCTTTTTGGCTTTGGTCGAAGCGCTCTGGAAGCGCTGGCATTCCAGGCTTCGCTTCATCCAGATCACCGCCCGAAGGATGCCGTTCGACGCAACCGGCGCGGGCGGCACTTTGGCCAAAGACCGCTGGATTCAACCGGCTGGCCAGCAAAATGTTAAACAAGGATCGCTCCTCTATGGCCTCAACGGCAAACCCCACCCGCGACGATTTCGCGGCCATGCTCGAAGAAACGCTCCCCGCGGACCAGGGCTTCGAAGGCCGCGTGGTAAAAGGCACCGTCACCGGCATCGAGAATGATCTCGCCGTGATCGATGTGGGCCTGAAATCCGAAGGCCGCGTGCCGCTTCGCGAATTCGCGAGCCCCGGCCAGAAAGCCGACATCAAGATCGGTGACGAAGTCGAGGTCTATGTCGACCGCGTCGAGAATTCCAACGGCGAAGCCATGCTCAGCCGTGACCGCGCCCGCCGCGAAGCCGCCTGGGACAAGCTGGAAGCCGAGTACGACCAGAGCGCACGCGTGGAAGGCACGATCTTCGGCCGCGTCAAGGGCGGTTTCACCGTCGATCTGGGCGGCGCCGTGGCGTTCCTGCCCGGCAGCCAGGTCGACGTGCGCCCTGTGCGCGATGTCACTCCGCTGATGGACATCCCGCAGCCTTTCCAGATCCTCAAGATGGACCGTCGCCGCGGCAATATTGTCGTGTCGCGCCGCGCTATCCTGGAAGAGACCCGCGCCGAGCAGCGTTCGGGCCTGATCCAGTCGCTGGTTGAAGGCCAGGTGATCGAGGGTGTGGTCAAGAACATCACCGATTACGGCGCGTTCGTGGATCTGGGCGGCATCGATGGCCTGCTCCACGTCACCGACATGAGCTACAAGCGCGTGAACCACCCAACCGAAATCCTCAACATTGGCGATACGGTCAAGGTACAGGTCATTCGCATCAACCGTGAGACCCAGCGCATCAGCCTGGGCATGAAGCAGCTGGAAGCTGATCCGTGGGACGGCGCGACGGCGAAATATCCGGAGGGCATGAAGCTGAGCGGCACCGTCACCAACATCACCGAATATGGTGCGTTCGTCGAGCTGGAAGCGGGCATCGAGGGCCTGGTCCACGTCTCCGAGATGAGCTGGACCAAGAAGAACGTTCACCCCGGCAAGATCGTCTCGACGTCGCAGGAAGTCGAAGTGGTTGTGCTTGAGGTCGATACCGAAAAGCGCCGCATCTCGCTTGGCCTCAAGCAGGCACAGGGCAATCCGTGGGACGACTTTGCCGAGAAATACCCGGTCGGCGCGACGGTTGAGGGCGAAGTCAAGAACGCCACCGAATTCGGCCTGTTCATCGGCCTCGACGGCGATGTCGACGGCATGGTCCATATGTCCGATATCGCATGGGGCATTTCGGGCGAGGACGCGCTGCATCTGCACCGCAAGGGTGAGATGGTGCAGGCCGTGGTGCTCGACGTGGACGCCGAGAAGGAGCGCATCTCGCTGGGCATCAAGCAGCTCGAGCGCGGCGCACCGCAGGCTGGCGGAGCAGACGATCTGCGGCGCGGCACCACCACCACCGTTACCGTGCTCGAAGTGCGTGACGGCGGACTGGAAGTGCAGGCGGGCGAGGATGGCTCGACCGGCTTCATCAAGCGCAGCGATCTCGGCCGTGACCGTGACGAGCAGCGGCCTGACCGTTTCCAGGTCGGCCAGAAGTTCGACGCGATAGTTACCGGCTTTGACCGTTCGAAGAAGCCCAACTTCTCGATCAAGGCGCTGCAGCTGTCCGAAGAGAAGCAGGCCGTGGAGCAGTACGGCTCGACCGACTCGGGAGCATCGCTCGGCGATATCCTGGGCGAAGCGCTGAAGAAAAAAGAAGACTGATCTCTCGCACTGATCGGTTGCAAGCGGCCCGCCCTCCCATTTCTGGAGCGGCGGGCCGTGTTATGTTTACGCTCGCGAAACCATAGAAAATTGAGACGCCGCGTTCCGGTTCCTGTACAAGGCTGCCCAGAACGAACCGGCGGCAAAATATAACAGAGGTTTATATCAGCGGCCATCGCCATCGTCCGATGCTTGGAGGTGCCCCCATGATCAGATCGCAGCTGATCAAATCTCTCGAGGATGAAAATCCCGAATTGAAGACGCAGGAGATCGAGAAGATTGTCGACCTGTTCTTCCACCAGATCGTGCAGCGCCTGGCCGAGGGTGGCCGCGTAGAGCTGCGCGGCTTTGGTGCCTTTTCCACCCGCGAGCGGGACCCCCGCAAAGGCCGCAACCCGCGCACCGGCGACACCGTCGACGTGCCGGCAAAGCGCGTGCCCTATTTCAAACCGGGCAAGGAAATCCGCGAGAAATTGAACGAAGATTGAGGGCAGCGGGCCTTAGCTCGCAAACATTGGTCCGTTGCTGGACCAGATGTGGCAGCGTCCGGGCACCGCGCACCTTAGACATGATCCAGGCGCTGCATGCTGCGGAAAAAAGCAGCGCCGCCCCACCCCTCAGCTCTTCAGACGGTACCCCGTCCGGAACATCCAGAAGATCACCGCCAGGCACAGCGCCAGGAAAAAGGCCAGCGCGGCCATGCTGACGCCGATCGACACGTCGCCCTCGCCAAAGAACGTCCAGCGGAATCCGCTGATGAGGTAGACCACCGGGTTGAACAGGGTCAGCGTCTGCCAGAAGGGCGACAACATGGTGATGCTGTAGAAAGCGCCTCCCAGAAAGGTGAGCGGATAGACGACCAGCAGTGGTATCACCTGCAATTGCTCGAAATTCCTGGCCCAGATGCCGATAATGAAACCGAACAGGCAAAAGGCGATGGCGATCAGGATCATCATGCCCAGCATCAGCACCGGATGGTCCACGCGCGGCTGGATGAAAAACGTGCTCGTCGCCAGGATGATCAGGCCGATGATCACCGACTTGGTTGCCGCCGCACCGACATAGGCGAGCACCGTCTCAAACGCGCTGAGCGGCGAGGACAACAGCTCGTAGATCGTGCCGGTCCATTTTGGCATGTAGATGCCAAAGCTGGAATTGCTGATGCTCTCGGTGAACATCGATAGCATGATAAGGCCGGGGATGATGAACGCGCCGTAGGAGACATTGCCCACCTCCCCCATGCGGCTGCCGATGGCCGAACCGAACACGATGAAATACAGCGCGGTGGTGAGCACCGGCAGCACCAGGCTGGTCCAGAAGGTGCGGCGGAAACGTGCCAGCTCGAACTTGTAGATCGCCCAGACGCCGCGCAGATTATTGTCGCTCATGCTGCGTCCTTCCTGCGGACCAGCTCGACAAAAATGTCCTCGAGCGAGCTTTGGCGCGTGTTCAAATCGGAAAAACCGATGCCGAGATCGCTGATGCAGCGCAGCAGCGACGGCACGCCGGTATGCTCGGCCTTGGCATCGAATTCATAGACCAGCTCGCGCCCCTCGGCGGCCAGCTGCAAATCCCATTTGGCCAGTTCGGGCGGCACGGAAGCCAGCGGCTCGTCCAGATTGAGCGTCAGCCGCTTCTTGCCCAGCTTCTGCATCAGCGCGTGCTTTTCCTCGACCAGGATCAGCTTGCCGCCGTTGATCACGCCCACACGGTCAGCCATTTCCTCGGCCTCCTCGATATAATGGGTGGTGAGAATGATGGTCACGCCGCGCTCGCGCAGCGATCCGACCATGCGCCACATATCGCGGCGCAGCTCGACATCGACACCCGCGGTCGGCTCGTCCAGAAACAGGATATCGGGTTCGTGGCTCAGCGCTTTGGCAATCATCAGGCGGCGCTTCATGCCGCCAGACAGCTCCTGCACCTGCGCATGGCGCTTGTCCCATAGCGAGAGATCGCGCAGCAGCTGCTCGATAAACGCCGGGTTGGCGGGCTTGCCGAACAAAGCGCGGCTGAAAGTGATCGTGTGGATCACCTTTTCGAAGGCGTCGGTGTGCAGTTCCTGCGGCACCAGACCGATTTTGCGCCGTACGCGGCGGTAGGACTTGCGAAAATCCTCGCCGTCCACGATCACCGTGCCGCCGCTGGGCGTTACCAGCCCGCAAATGATGCCGATCATCGTCGTCTTGCCCGCGCCGTTCGGGCCCAGCAGCGCGAATATCTCCCCGCGCTCGATCGACAGATCGATATCGCTGAGCGCAGACGTGCCGCTGGCATAGGTCTTGGAAAGACCGCGAATGTCGAGAATGGCCATAGGCCACCGGCCGTACCGCAGCAGGCCGGATGTGGATAGCCGGTTTCACCAGCGCGGCCGCCCCCGCACCCCACATCGATCCTGAGGCTTGACCGATCGGGGTATCTCCCGCCATTCGGGCACTGGCATCGGTTCACGTGCGGACGTGGCGGAATGGTAGACGCTACGGACTTAAAATCCGTTTGCCCAGTGCAGTGCGGGTTCGAGTCCCGCCGTCCGCACCAATATTGGCGATGAACATTTGTCGTGACATGATCTCGTAAAAACTGCCGAACCGAAAATCGGGCATTTTTGCCGTCGGCCCATCACCTCATGGGCGGCAGCTGTGCATTTATCCCCTTGGCTTGTGCGGCGGCGAAACGGCATAGCGTCCCCCATGCGTTTTCCCGTGCCCCTTCTTGCAATCACGCTTGTTTGCGCGCTGCCGCTCGCGGCGTGCGGCGACGGCGTCGATAATGCGCGAATCTCTGTGGTGGCTATCGCGGCCGACACGACCGACGGCGATCTTACCATCGGCCGCCTGCCGTTGGGCGAAGGCGCCGGGCTGCTCCGCGCGGCCACGGCGCAGGGGCTCGTCAGTTTCGATGCCGACGGACGCATCAATCCGGCGCTCGCCGAACGGTGGATCACGAGCGAAGACGGTTTGAGCTACATCTTTCGGCTGGGCGACAGCCCCTGGAACGGCGGCGATCCGGTCAGTGCGCGGCAAGTGGCCACGGTCCTGCGCCAACGTTTGAGCGAGTTGCGTCGGGGCGGCTTTTCCGGCGATCTGTCGCTCGTGGCCGATGTTCAGGCAATTACCGACCGCGTGCTGGAAATCCGTCTGATCAGACCGCGGCCCAATTTGCTTGAACTGCTGGCGCAGCCTGAATTCGGCATCGTGCGCGGCAAGACGGGATCGGGGCCCATGCGCGCGCGCGCAACCGCCACCGGGATCGCGCTCCAGCATCGCCGCTTTGCGCTGGAGGACGGCGCGGAAGAACGGGTGCCGCCGGTCGTGACGCTGCGTAGCCGCCGCGCCGCCACCGCCATCGCGGCGTTCGCTGCGGGCGAAGCCGATGTGGTCGAGGGGGGGCGGTTCAACGATCTGCCGCTGCTTGCCGCCGCCAAGATCGATGCGCCGGCCGTGGGTGTCGATCCCGTAGGCGGATTGTTCGGGCTAATGGTGGTGGAACGCAGCGGCTTTCTGGCCGATCCGGACAACCGTGCCGCCATCGCCATGGCGATCGACCGGGAGGCGCTCACGGCGGCATTTCAACGCGGCGATTGGCCCGTGCGCCTCTCCGCCTTTCCCGCCGATCTGTTCGGCGATGCCGCGCTGACGTCGCCGCCATGGACCGGAGCCGATCTCGGGGCCCGCCGACAGGAGGCCGCGCGCCGCATAGCCGCATGGTCCGCGGCGCAGGAGGGTGCGCGGCCGACTGTGCGCATCGCGGTGCCAGCCGGCGCAGGCGGGCGCATCCTGTTCGCGCGGATCGCCGATGATCTGGACGCCGTTGGCCTTTCGGCAGCCCGCACCGCGCCAGACGCAGATGCCGATCTGCGCCTGATTGACCGGGTGGCCGACTATGACGGGCCTTTATGGTATCTGCGGCGGCTAACCTGCCCGGCGGCGGCGCTGTGCAACAAAACCGCCGAGGCGCTGATCGAGCGGGCGCTGGAACAGCCGACATTGCGCGGCCGCCGCGCTCTGCTGCGCGATGCGGCGGAGGCGCTGGAGAGCGACGCAATGTTCATCCCGCTCGCCGCACCGCTTCGGTTCACGCTCGTGCGGCCCGGCGTGGCCGGACATGTGCCCAATGCGCGCGGCTGGCATCTGTTGCAATATCTCGGCGGCGGACCCATTTCCTGATGCGGACGAGCGTTCGTCCGCATCAGGAATGGGAAGCGCATGAAAGTCGAAACGAACCGGATGGACCGTCTGGCCGATATGATGGGTCCCGCCGCGCGCGATCCCCACGCGATCCGTCAACGGGTGGAGGCGATGGAGAAGCTGCTGGAAGGCCTGTTCGTCATTCCCGGCATCAACCGGCGCGTCGGGCTCGATTCGATTGTTGGGCTGATCCCAGTGATCGGCGATATCGTTACGGCCGGCATGGGCGCGTATATCATCTGGGAGGCGCGCAATCTGGGCATGTCCAAATTCCAGATGTGGCGCATGGCCGGCAATCTCGGCATCGACACACTGGTAGGCGCGGTGCCATTCCTGGGCGATGCGTTCGATTTCCTGTGGCGGTCCAATAGCAAGAACCTCAAAATCATCCGCAAGCATCTGGATCGACATCACCCGGCCACCGCCGTCATCGAGGGCTGAACGGCGCCAAGAACCCCGCGGGACTGCCATATGCGCTGGCCCGGGACGGCCGCATCAGCCGCCGCGCCAGATCTTGATCGGCGCGGTGGCGCGCAAACCGCGCCCTTCGCACGGTCTGGGGCGAAAACGCGTTCCCAGGCACAGCCGCACGCCGGTCAGCCAGCCGCGCTCGTTCAGGTCCAGCCGGATCGCTTCCTCTCCCACGCCGGGATTGGCATCGGCAAAAGCTAAGATCACCGCGGCGGCGGTTGGCTGGCGGCGGCTCAATCGGTCCATATCAGGAAATTGCAGCGCATCGAACAGCACGCGCGCGGCCCGGAAATAGGCATCCGGTGCGCGCGTCACACAGCTGCCATGCCGAGCCCATTCGTGCTGCATGAGCGAGACCGAGGGCATTGCGCAGAACGCGCTACGTGCGGCTTTGGGCGTAACCGGCGTGGGCGGACGGCAATATTGCGGCCATGGAGCACCGGCCTGCCCCTCCGGCCATAATCCATGCATGACGAAGCCGAAATCGCCGGCCTCACCGCCGCATTGCAAACGGTCGCGCGCACTGGATTTGCGGGTGCGGCAATATTCGGGCGACCAGCCGAGCGACAGCGTATAGCCGCCAACGGCCGTGCGCCGCACCGGCTCGGCGCGTGGTCGCGGTTCGACTTCGGCACGCGGCAGGCTGGACGGCGCGGCGCACTGCCAGCCCTGCGCCGCTACCGGCGTGGCTGTGATGAAAACGGACAGCCCCCCTGCGCCAAGAGCTGCGCTTAGGGCCCTGCTCAGGGCAGGAATCACCGGCTAGACCTCTTTATCGAAGCGATCCTTTACCACCAGCATTTCGGCTTCCTCACGCGTGAACCACGGACGCGCATCGGGACGGAAGAGCATGATCACCGCCGCCACGGACAGCGCAGTGGAAGCCAGCCCGAGCGCTTTGATGATGTCGAACGACCCCAGAAAAAAGGCTGGCAGACCGATCAGGCTTATCAGCATAAGCACAAGCAGGATCCAGCGCGCGATATTGCTGCGCCGACGCGCCGCCAGATACCACAGCAGGAGGGAGATGCCGTACAATACCGCCAATATGCCGACCAATATCAGAGGATCGAGCTGCACCCCGGCGCTCTGGCGGAACATGTCCAGCGTGTCGTCCCAGGTCTGGAACGTGCCCAGAATACTGGCAGCGACGGACAGCAAATATAATAGCTCGAAGCGCCGAACAGACTGTGGCTGCGTCATTTGTCCCTACCCCTCAGGTTACCGCGCACAGCCTGCCCGCGATCGCGCGCCCGATCAAGCGGCGACGTAGTCCAGGCCGATATCGGCGGCCGGGGCGGACTGGGTTAACCGGCCGACCGAGATATAGGTTACGCCGGTGGCCGCCTTGTCGCGGATCGTTTCCAGCGTCACGCCGCCGGACGCCTCGGTCGGCACGCGGCCGTCCACGATGGCCACCGCCTCGCGCAGCATGGGCGGGTCCATATTGTCGAGCAGCAGATGCGTGGCGCCGGCCGCCAGCGCGGACCCGATCTGCTCGATCCGGTCCACCTCCACGATGATGCTGGCAATGCCCGCATCCACCGCGCGGCGCACCGCAGTGGCAACGTCTCCGGCCACTGCCACGTGATTGTCCTTTATCATGGCCGCATCCCAAAGGCCCATGCGATGGTTCTGCGCGCCGCCCATACGCGTGGCGTATTTCTCCAGCGCGCGCAGGCCAGGGATGGTCTTGCGCGTATCGAGCAGGATGCAGCCGGTCCCTGCAATCGCCGTGACATAAGCGCGCGTCATGGTCGCGATGCCGCTAAGATGCTGCAACGTATTGAGCGCGGACCGTTCGGCTGTCAGCAGCGCGCGGGCCTTGCCCGATATGCGCATGAGATCGGTACCAGCAGGCACCGCAGCGCCGTCTTCCACCAGCCGATCGATTCGCACGTCAGGATCGAGCCGCCGGAAGAACGCCTCGGCGATGGCAATACCGGCAATCACGGCGTTATCGCGGCTGTCCATCAGCCCTGCGAAGCGCGTGTCTTCGGGGATCACCGCTTCGGACGTCACGTCGGTTTTGCCGAGCAGATCCTCCTCCAGCGCGGCGGACACAAAGGCTTGCAGATCAAAATGCTCTATCATGCGCGGGCTTTTAGCCCTGCGCCCGGTCAGCATCAACCGCCGCATGCGCAGATGGCCCGTGCTATCTGGCCGCGCGTCTGCCGATCGATCTCGGTCTTTGCACGGATCGCGGTGCGGTTACCAGGCGCTGACGGTTGCAGCGGGCGACGCCGCTAAAAACGTCATTGGCCGCAAGGCGGGCGGCGCGCCTCATCGCCCTGGCACAGATATCCCTGCCGCGCGTCAGGGAAGATCATGGCTGCTGCCGCCGCCAAAGGGAGGATGCCGTTCATGATCGACCAGCGCGATGGCGCGTTTTTCCAGTTCGTAAAGCGCGGGGCCCGTCAGCACGGTACGCGCCTGATCGACGAGCAGCCGCACCTGCCTCTGCGGTGAAGCGCTGCGCCCGAATTCTTCCGCCCGGACCATCACCGATCCCAGCGCATCGATATAGATCTTGGACGCCAGATCATTGGCGGCGGCGCTGGCGCGCATGGCGCCAAAACTGCGCTCGACAAAATGATCGAAATCATCGGGAAGGCAGAATACGCCGTCCTCGCCATAAGGCCGACCGTCGGCATCACGGTCCAAATCACGATCGGCCAGCGCCGTTAGCACCGCGGCCAGCCAGTGCATGCAGGTGATCGCGGTAAACGGATCGTTGATGCCAGGAGACAGCGCACGAAGCCCGATCTCAACCAGTTCGTCGATCGCGAATTCGATATCCTGCGTCTGCGTTCGACTGGTGCCGACGGCGAACGCGCTGCGCAGATAGCCGTACGCATCCTCCCCGACCGTACCCTCGATCCAAAGCAGCTCGACGCCCGGATGGACAAAATCGCCGGCGCGCACGGTCATCCGGACGGTGGCCCCCTGACGTTTGGCGACACGGCCCAGCGTGCTGTAATCGATCACCTCGATGTACCCGGTCTTGCGGCTGTACACCGGCACGCCCACGCGAACATCATGCTCGCCCCAGGCGGCACCATTATGTTCGTCGGGATAGCGCTTCTCGATCGCACGGATCGCCGTCTGGCCGATGTCAGCGACGACATTGTTGATCTGGATGCTGTGCGGCACATGGTGGAGGAAATACACCAGCACCGCGACCGATAGCAGCGCCAGACCGAGCGCCACCAGCATCGAGATCTGCGGAACAAACGCCCCGGTGGGCGCGGCGAAATAGCCGTTTGAATCGGCCAGCCGCACGACCCGCAGGATCATCAGCGAATAGACAAATGTGGCGATGAAAATGCCCAGCGTAAACTGGTTGCCGCGATCGTTCATGAAATTGGTCAGCAGGCGCGGGCCGTAGCTGCCCGAAGCATATACCACCGCTGCGATGGTGATGGAGAACACCGTGCCCGCCACGCCTATGGTTGATCCGGCAATGGTCGACAGGAGTGACCGGGCGCCTTCCGGCTTGGTTGCGCGCAGAAAGCTGATCTGTTCGGTCCAGTCGCCGCCGACCCGCGTATCGACCCACCAGGTAAACAGCGACAGGCACAGCGCCGCAATCGTCAGGATCGTCGGCAGGAACCAGTAGCTGCCGCGCAGATCGGCGCTCGTCTTGCGTAGCCAAGCCCTCATGATACGCTCCCTCGCCGCACCAAGGTCAGCCGCGCGGTGCCGCGTCTAGACGCATATCGCCAAGATCGCCCAGCCCCACCGTGCCGCCGGCCATGGCCAGCATCCGGTCGAGACTCTTCTTAGCCTTCAGCCGCATATCCTCGTCCAGCACGATGGCCGGCTTCAGATCACGCAGTGCCACGTACAGCTTTTCAAGCGTGTTCAGCGCCATATAGGGGCAGATATTGCAGTTGCAGTTGCCGTCCGCGCCGGGCGCACCAATGAAGGTCTTGTCCGGCACCGCCTTTTGCATCTGATGGATGATGTGCGGTTCGGTCGCCACGATCACCGTGTCGCAATCGGTATCCTTGCAAAATTGCAGGATGGAACTGGTCGAGCCGACATGATCAGCATGCGCGATGATCGACGGAGGGCATTCCGGATGCGCAGCGATCGGCGCACCGGGATGCTGCGCCTTGAGCTTCAGCAGTTCGGTTTCGCTGAACGCCTCGTGCACGATGCAGACGCCCGGCCATAGCAGCATGTCGCGGCCAAACTTGCGATTAAGATAGCCGCCCAGGTGCCGGTCCGGGCCAAAAATAATCTTCTGACTCTCGGGGATCTGCTGGATGATCGTTTCGGCCGAGCTCGACGTGACGATGATATCGCTGAGTGCCTTCACCGCGGCCGAACAATTGATGTAGGTGAGTGCGATGTGATCGGGATGCTGGCGGCGAAATTCGGCAAATTTTTCTGGCGGGCAGCTGTCTTCCAGACTGCAACCGGCGTTCATATCGGGCAGGATCACGGTCTTTTCGGGCGACAGGATTTTTGCGGTTTCGGCCATGAACTTGACGCCGCAAAAGGCGATCACGTCGGCGTCGGTCTCGGCCGCCTTTTTTGACAGCTCCAGAGAATCCCCGACGAAATCGGCCAAGTCCTGAATTTCCGGCTTCTGATAATAATGCGCCAGGATCACCGCGTTGCGTTCCTCGCGCAGCCGATCGATCTCGGCGCGGATGTCGACGCCGACGAAATTCTCGCGCGTCCTGATGTGTGCGTTCATGAAATGCCCTTTCGCTTGGGGTAACCTGTGGACGTGGCGAGCGGTTGCATCAAGCGTCGTGCATGGCGGCGTGTCGTCATGGTCTGCGATGACGGGCGATAAAACGCTATCGCTGCTCCGCTGCCCGCTTTTCCCGGATCACATCTTCAGGCCGCCGGCTGGCATCGACGGCATCGCGCGCGTCGGACTGCCGTTCCAGCGGAAAGGTCACCACCACCCGTGCATCACCATAGCCCAGGCTGTCCAGCGGCAGCCGCATCGTGCGCGCCACCACCGCGCGGGCCTTTTCGCGCGCCTGTGCCAGCCGTTCGGGCGACTGCGCTTCCCGGCCAACCTTGGCCTGGGCTCCGGCCGAGGTGCGCTGACTGAGCTGCTCGGCGGCCTCGCGCGTCACGATCAGCCCGTTGGTTCGAACCAGCGATCGCCGGCTCTCGTCAACATTGGGCTTTTCCACAGCAATGTCGGGCGCATTTACGATCAGCGTGCGCGAGCTGCCGACCCATTCCAGATCGTCGGGGCCAATGCGCGACAGATCGACATAATAGCCCACGCTGTAGGGCATTTTCACCACCTGATCGGACATCAGGAAGCCGAATCCGCGCACGTCCTCCGCATTGGCCTGCACCGTACCGCTGAGCTGTGCCACCTTGAGCTGGCTGACACCGTTCATTCTTGCCGATATCAGCCGGGTGATCGCGCTGCCGTTCTCCTCCTCTGTCACGGCGAAACGCTCGGTGTAGTTGCTCCATATGATATAGGCCAGAAGCCCTGCGCACAGGAGCAGCGCCGCGATGACCAGGCCGCGAAACGCGGGCGCGTTCAGATCACGCTCCACAGCATGTCCCCACCCTGCGCCGCCGCGCCGCGCCGTTCCAGATCGATCAGATGCGCCAGCACCGATCGCTCGGCCGCGCCATGCAGCCGAGGGTCGAGCCCCTTGTACATGATGGCAACCAGCGCCGGCACGGGCCGCGGCGTCTCGGCCAAAAGCTGCACGATCTGCCGTTCGCGCGCCTTGCGATGTCCCATCATCCCGCGCACCAGCTGACGCGGTTTATCGGCGGCTGGCCCGTGGGCGGGATAATAGATGCGGTCCTGCGTACGATCATAGAGCTTCTGCAAACTGGCCATATAGTCGCCCATGTCGCCGTCCGGCGGGCTGACCACGCTGGTCGACCATTTCATCACATGATCACCGGTAAACAGCGCGCCGGTTTCCTTCAGCGCGAAACATAGATGGTTCGATGTATGGCCCGGCGTCGCTACCGCCACCAGCGTCCAGCCTTCGCCGACCAGCGTCTCGCCGTCCGCCATCACCCGATCGGGCGCATAATCGGGATCGAAGGCGGCATCGGCGCGCGGGCCATCGTCGAGAAGCGCAAGCGGCGCGCAGCCGACAATCGGCGCGCCTGTGCGCTGTGCGAGCGGGCGCGATCCGGGGCTGTGGTCCCTGTGGGTGTGGGTGCACAGGATCGCCTTCACTGCGGCATCGCCAACGGCGCGCAGGATTGCATCGATATGCGTAGCGTCGGCCGGGCCGGGGTCGATCACCGCGATATCGCGCCTTGCACCGACCAGCCAGGTCTGCGTACCGGTGTAGGTATAGGGCGAGGGATTGGGCGCCAGCACGCGGCGCACCAGCGGTTCCAGCTGCTCGGTCTCTCCGGCGTGGATGGTGTCGGGCCAGTTCATGCCATATGATGTGGCAGGTCACAGCGCCAAGCGAAAGGGGATGCCGCGCAAAAAGGCCGCGCAGGCAAGGACAGGATCGTCGGGATTGTTTACAGCGGGGGGCGTCCATGCTGGCCGTTAACTACTGCAAGTGGCGCAAAAGCGGCGATCGGCAAAACTGGCACGAATGGTGCAAAGTGATGGCTGCTTCACCAGCTCAGTCGCGGGTGACCGGCGGGCCGCTATTTTCTGGTCTCGCGCCCTTCGGTCCCCGCGACACTCTCCTGCCTTGCAAAATTTGGTAACCAGCTTCGCCGCCCGGAAAGCTGCCCCGCCAGGCGCTCGTCGCGCGCGGCGAAGGCATGCGAATAGATGCGGCCAAACAACGTGTCGAACGTGCGGTCCCAAGTGAATTGCTCGCGCACCAGCTCGCGGCCCGCTTCGCCCATCTGCGCGCGCGGGCCGTGCCAGACTTTCAGGATGTTCTGCGCCATTGCTGCCGGATCGTCGATCGGGCCAAGCAGGCCGGTGCCGTCCGGCACGCGGTCTGGCATGGCCCCGCCATGCACGCCGACGACCGGCAGACCCGCCGCCTGCGCCTCGACGACGGACATGCCAAAGGTCTCATAAGGATGCGCCGACGCATAGATATCCGACGAAGCAAACGCCTCTCCCAGCGCCTCGCGATTGTCCATATAACCAGGCAAATGCACCACGCCGTTAGTGCCGTCGGCGATCCGCGCATCGCGCCACTTGCCCTGCCCCAGGATCAGCAGATGCGCGCCCAGCTCCTTCGGCAGCAGCTTGAACGCCTCCCACACCATGGCCACCCGCTTCTCGCGGTCCAGCCGCCCGGCATAGACCAGCAACGGGGCATCGTCAGCCACGCCCAGCGAGTGGCGGAAGGTCATGCTGCGGCGATCGGGGTGGAACTGCGACAGGTCCGCGCCCAGCGGCATCCGCTCGACATTCTCCACGCCCAGCGCGCGCAGCCGGTCCACGCTGTCGCCGCCCAGCCCAAAGACATTATCGAACTTGCGGTACAGCCGGCCAGCATAGGCGTCCGAAATCTTGGCCGACAGCCCCGGCATGGCAGCACCGAACCAAGGGAAATCATGGCGGAAAAATTCGCCGATATGCGCGCGCGGAAAATCGGTGTGATAGCCTGCGATCACCGTGGTAGCCGGATGGCTCTTGCGATATTTCAGCGCGGACCATGGCAGGTTATACGGGTCGAACGTCTCGATCATATCGGGGGCATAGCGTTTTAAAACTGCCAGGACGGCCCGGTTGCGCAGCAAAAACCGGTAATTGGGCGAATGGGGCAGCGCCGGGCTTTTCACCTCGGCGCGCAGAAACCGGCCGTTCTCAACAATCCGGTCTTCCTCGCCCGGAACAATCAGCAGATGCCGGGCATCGCTATGTTTAGCGATCCATGCCTGCTTGCGGCGGATGTAGCTGCCGATACCACCGCCCGATACGGACCAGCCTTGTGTAACATCGCACAACAGCAGGCCGTCGATCGATCGCACAGGTTCGCCCCTCAGAACGTGGCGAACCGCTTCCGCCATCAGGAAGGCTGCCCTACCAGCATGGCAGCGACCTAATTATGTTCCAATTGTGGCGCGGGGGTCTTATTCGGCCCGGGCGACGGATTTGTCATCCATCAGGGTCTTCAGTTCGCCGGCTTCGTACATCTCCATCATGATGTCCGATCCACCGACAAATTCACCCTTCACATACAGCTGCGGGATCGTCGGCCAGTCGGAATAGGTCTTGATGGCCTGGCGCACGTCCATGTCCTGCAGCACGTCTACACTGTCATAATCCACGCCCAGATGATCCAGGATCGCGATCGCGCGGCTGGAGAAACCGCATTGCGGAAACAGCGGCGTGCCCTTCATGAAAAGGACCACGTCCTTGGCGTTTACAATGCCGTCGATGCGGGTGTTGACGTCGGCCATATTCTTATTCTCCTTTGGAAGCGGTTGCTGACGCGCCGCGGGGGAGCGCGGTGGTGAGCTGCAGCGCGTGCAGCTCCCCGCCCATGCGGCCACCCAGCGCGCCATAGACCGCCTGATGCTGTTTGACGCGGCTCAAGCCGCGAAAACTGTCGGCCTCCACATGCGCGGCATAATGGTCTCCGTCGCCCGCCAGATCGTCGATCCGCACGCTGGCATCCGGAATCGCTTGCTTGATCAATCGTTCGATGTCGTCCGCTGCCATCGGCATGGGGTGCAGCCTTTCAATTGCCTTCGATGAACTGGCGGCGGGCTTCGGCGAGTTTCTCGTCCATCGCCTTGCGCACCTGCGCTGCATCGGTTTCAATACCGGCCGACGTAAGATCGCCCAGCACCTTGCGCAACACGTCGTCGTCGCCCGCCTCCTCGAAATCGGCCTGCACCACTTCGCGGGCATAGCCTTCGGTCTCTTCTGGCGTCAGACCCATCTGCTTGGCCGCCCAGCCGCCGAGAAGGCGGTTGCGACGCGCCATGATCTTGAACTGCGTTTCCTCGTCGCGGGCAAATTTGTTTTCGAACGCTTTCTCGCGGTCATGAAAATCGGTCATTGCTGTTCCCCAGATAATAGCTTCACCGGTTCGGGCCAAACCTGTCGGAGCGCTGTAAATGCGTTGGCCGGGCGTGTAAATGCGTTGGCCGTGACCAGTCCTCCGCGAAAACTGACACGCACGGCTACGCCCAACACAGCCAGAGCTTTGACTGTGGCCTATTGGGCGACGGTTACCACCAGCTTGCCCACCGCTTCGCGCGCGCCGACCTTGCGGATCGCCTCGGCCGCATCCTCGAATGCGTAGGTTTCAGACACCGGCGGGGCGATCTTGCCGGCTTCCCACAATGCGAACAACGCGTCGATATTGGCACGGTTGCGCTCCGGCTCGCGCGCGGCGAACGCACCCCAGAACACCCCGCACACGTCGCAGCTTTTCAGCAGCGTGAGGTTGAGCGGCAGCCTGGCGATCCCGGCCGGAAATCCGGTAACGAGGAAGCGCCCTTCCCAACCGATCGCGCGTACCGCAGGCTCCGAATAATCGCCGCCCACGATATCGTAGACGATGTCATAACCGTCCTTTTGGCAGGCGTCCTTGAACTGGTTCGCCAGCGCCTTGCTCGCATCCTTGTCAAACGGCGCGCGGCCGTAGATCACGACGTCGTCCGCGCCGGCCTTGCGCGCCATGTCTGCCTTTTCCTCGCTCGACACACCCGCCACCACGCGGGCGCCATACGCCTTGGCCAGCTCCACTCCGGAAATGCCGACGCCGCCGGCCGCCCCCAGCACCAGCACTTCATCGCCAGCCGCGATATGCCCGCGATCCTTCAGTGCGTGGATCGATGTGCCATAGGTCATCAGCAGCGATGCCCCCTCGGCGAAACCGAACCGTTCGGGCAGATGATAGCAATTGGCGGCCCGGCCCACCGCCTGCTCGGCCAGCCCGCCAAAGCCGGTGCCCGTGATGATCCGGTCGCCCACGGCAAAGCCCTCAACGCCCTCGCCCAGCTTGGCGACGATCCCCGCCACCTCGCTTCCAGGCGCAAACGGGCGCGGCGGCCTGACCTGATATTTGTCCTCGATGATCAGCGTATCGGGAAAGTTGATCGAGCAGGCTTTTACGCCGATCAGAATTTCACCCTTGCCTGGCACAAGGTCCGGCAGCTCGCCGAATTCCAGCGTTTCCGGTCCGCCGGTCTGGCGCGATATGAGGGCTTTCATGGGCAAATCTCCTGTGATCGGTATGGCGCGCAGACTTAGCCGACTGCCGCTCCAGCACAAGCGCCCCGTGCCCGGCCGCGCAAGGTTCGCGGTCGGCAGAAGCCAGGGAGCCGATGACTGGCGCTGCAGAGGCTTGGCTGGCCGGGGCGGGCTGGGCTGGGCTGGGGTGGGCGGGAAGCAAGGAAGGAAGTTCGCACTATCATCGCGGCCGATAGTCCCTACATTATGAAGCGCATGCAGAGCCTGAACTTCCACGCCACTCATGGAGACGCCGCGCGCCTGCAGACGGCGATTGGCCTGGGCTGCGCCGCCGGTATCATCCTGCTGTGGCTGGCAACCCAGCTTTACGGCGTGCTGTTCCTGACGCTGGAGGGCTGGAACTGGCTGGCCACGCCGGTGCTGATCGCCGTCCAGACATGGTCCTTCGTCGGGCTGTTCATTATTGCGCACGATGCCATGCACGGATCGCTGGCACCGCGGCACAAACAGCTTAGCGATGCCATTGGCCGCGGCCTGCTGTTTCTCTATGCTGGTTTTGGCTGGAGCAAGTTGCGCGCGGCGCATTTCGCGCACCACAAACATGCCGGCACCGCGGGCGATCCGGACTTCGATGCTGCACATCCGGACCGTTTCGGCCGCTGGTATCTCACCTTTCTCAAGCGCTATTTCGGGCCGCTCAGCCTCGTTTACGTCGTCACCATTACCTGGGGCTATATCCTTATCGCTGGCGCGAACCCGGTTAACGTCACGCTGTTTTACGGTGTTCCGGCGATCGCGAGCAGCTTCCAGCTCTTCTATTTCGGTACCTTTCGGCCGCATCGGCACGAGGCAGGTGTCTTCGCCGATCGCCATAACGCGCGTAGCCTGCATTATTCCTGGGTCGGTTCGCTGTTCAGCTGTTTTCATTTCGGCTATCATCACGAACATCATCTGGCGCCCGGCGTGCCCTGGTGGGCGCTTCCCGCGGAATATCGCGCGCGAAAGGACGGTTGAGCAATCGCAATGCAGTTTGTTGCCGACATTTTGCCGAAAATCCTGATCGTGCTGGCAACCGCGCTGGCGATGGAGTTTGCTGCCTGGGGCAGCCACAAATATATCATGCACGGTTTTGGCTGGGCATGGCACCGGGACCATCACGAACCGCACGACAAGGCGCTCGAGAAGAATGATCTTTACGGTATTTTCGGCGCGGTCACCTCGATCTCGCTGTTCGCCCTCGGCAGCCCGCTGGTAATGGGCGCGGCCGCATGGGATCCGGCAACATGGACGGGCCTGGGCGTGCTTGTATACGGGCTGGTCTACACGCTTATCCACGATGGACTGGTCCATCAGCGCTTCTTCAAATATGTGCCCAAGCGCGGTTATGCCAAGCGGCTGGTGCAGGCGCACAAGCTGCACCACGCCACGATCGGTAAAGAGGGCGGCGTCAGTTTTGGCTTCGTCCTTGCGCGCGATCCGGCCAAGCTGAAAGTGGAGCTTGCCCGCCAACGTGACAGCGGCCGAGCGCGGCTGCGCGCGAGCGCCTGAGCGCTTAATCCTGCATAAAAATTGGTCTTTTGGGCTTTACCCGGCGTCCGGGGCGTCATCTAACCAGTGCCCGATCAAGGCGCTCCGGATCCTGACCTGCGTCCGGATGTCGTCTCATGCAAATGGAGAGTAGAATGGATATCGTCGCAACCGGACTGCGCTTTCCCGAAGGCCCTGTGGCGATGGCGGACGGCAGCGTCATCCTGGTTGAGATCGAGGCCGGCCGCATTACGCGCGTGAAGCCAGACGGCGCCGCCGAGACGGTGGCCGAGCCGGGGGGCGGCCCCAACGGCCTGGCGCTCGGGCCGGACGGCAAGCTGTACTGCTGCAACAATGGCGGGTTTGACTGGGTGCGCGGCAACGGCACGCTGGCCCCGCACGGCATCGCGCCGGACTATGCGGGCGGGCGGATCGAGCGGATCGATATCGCGACCGGCGCGGTCGAGGTCTTGTACCAAACGGGCGATCACGGCTGCACCTTGCGCGGACCCAATGACATTGTGTTCGATGCCCATGGCGGCTTCTGGTTCACCGATCACGGCAAACAGGATTTTTCCAAGCGATGCCATGACATTGTCGGCATTTTCTATGGCAAAATCGACGGAAGTCATCTCGAAGAGGTGATTTTCCCGTCCAATAACCCCAATGGTATTGGCCTCTCTCCCGACGGCAACACGCTCTATGCGGCGGAAACCTATACCTGCCGGTTAATGGCGTTCAACATCGTCGCGCCCGGCAAGGTCGACGGCGCAGCGGGGCCAGGCGGGCCGGGCATTCCGCTCTATCGCCCTGCCGGGTACAAGTTTTTCGACTCGCTGGGTGTGGAAGCGGGCGGCAATATCTGCGTCGCCACTATCGGGGAATGCGGCATCAGCGTGATCAGCCCGGCCGGCGAGCTGGTGGAATTCGTCGCCACGGACGATATTTTTACGACCAACATCTGCTGGGGCGGCGCGGACCGCAGGACGGCGTATATCACCCTGTCCGGCAGCGGACGTCTGGCCAGGATGCCATGGGCGCGGCCGGGGCTCAAATTGGCCTATTGATAATCTGGCCCTTCCCAAGCGAATCGCGTGATATTGCTGCCCGAAAGATCTGCCAAACTTCAGCCAATATTTATGCGCTTTTTGCGGTGGACGCGTTGACCGCCGCCAGTTCGCGCGGCTACCGGTCCATCGTTCGACGATGGAAGGTCTTGACGATGAAAAAAGTCTATCCCGATGCCGCCGCCGCGCTGGAAGGCGTGCTGTTCGACGGTATGAAGATTTGCGCTGGCGGCTTTGGTCTGTGCGGCATTCCCGAGCGTCTGATCGATGCGATCCGCGATGCGGGTACCCAGAACCTCATCATCGCCAGCAACAACGCCGGGATCGACAACGAGGGGCTGGGCAAGCTGCTGCGTACCCGCCAGGTGAAGAAGATGATCAGCAGCTATGTCGGCGAGAACAAGGAGTTTGAACGGCAGTTCCTGTCCGAGGAGCTGGAAGTGGAGTTCTCCCCGCAAGGGACTTTGGCTGAACGCTGCCGCGCCGGCGGAGCGGGCATTGCTGGGTTCTACACCAAAACCGGCGTCGGCACCGTGATTGCCGAGGGCAAGGAGCATAAGGATTTCGGCGGCGAGACCTACATCCTGGAGCATGGCATTTTCGCCGATCTGGCCATTATCAAGGGCTGGAAGGCCGATACGTCGGGCAATCTGATGTTTCGCAAGACCGCACGCAATTTCAACCAGCCGATGGCCACCGCGGGCAAGATCTGCATCGCCGAGGTGGAGGAGATCGTCGACGTCGGCCAGCTGGACCCGGACTGCATCCACCTGCCCGGGGTTTATATCAACCGCCTGATCTGCGGTGCCCCCTACGACAAGAAAATCGAATTCGAGACGGTTCGCAAGGCGGCAGACGCATGAGCATGACCGGTCGGTTCAAGCAAGCCCTGCGCGCGATGCTGATCGCCGGCGCCGGCCTGAGCGTTTCGGGCTGCGCGCTGCAGGCGGCAGGAGCGGTTCCGGTTATCGCAAGGGCCACAGCCATGGCGCAATCGAGCGCAGCCCGCCCGGCCGACCAGCCCTTGCTGGCCGCTGTACCCCCCGCTGGCCAGCAGTGGCTCTACGGTTCGGCGGAGAGTGCCGCCGCGTCCCGCCAAACTTACACCGCGCTTGTCGATTACACCCTGCTACGTGCGGCCGCGCGCCCGGCTGACAGCGTTCTCCTGCAGGACAGTATCGGCATTGATGCCGCATTCGTGCCCTGCGCCGAAAAGCCGTATGCCGTCGTGCTCGATGCCGACGAAACCCTGATCTGGAATTTGGGAGCAATGCGCTGGTTCGCGGAAAACGGTATCGATTTCGATCCGGCTGTGTGGAGCCAGTGGGAACAGACCGGAGCGGGCAAGGCGGCGGCGCTGCCCGGTGCGGTGGACGCGCTGGCCAAACTGCGCGCAGCCGGCATCACTGTTATCGCCAACAGCAACCGCAGCGCCGCATCGACCCGGGGAACCGAGGCGACGCTGAAGGCCGCAGGACTCGGCGATTTCAAACATGGCGAAACGCTTTTCCTGTCCGGAGACGACGCGGCAGGATCTAAAAAGGACGGCCGCCGGGAAACGATCGGAAAGGCCTATTGCGTCCTGGCGATGGCAGGCGATCAGCTGGGCGATTTCTCGGACACCTTCAACGCGCCCAGCCTCTCGCCGCGCGAACGCAAGCTTCTTGCGGCCCGCGAGCCAGTCGCCGCGCTTTGGGGCAAGGGCTGGTTTCTTTTCTCCAATCCCGTCTACGGCCCGTCGATCCGTGGCAGTTTTGACGATATCTTTCCGGCGGGCAACCGCTGGAACCCCGAACGAGGAGTGCAATAATGGCCTGGAACCGCGATGAGATGGCCGCTCGCGCCGCGCAGGAACTGGAAGACGGGTTTTATGTCAATCTCGGTATCGGCATTCCCACGCTGGTCGCCAACCACATTCCCGAGGGCATGGAGGTAACGTTGCAGTCCGAGAACGGGCTGCTGGGCATCGGCCCTTTCCCGTTGAAGGAGAATGTCGATGCGGACCTGATCAACGCTGGCAAACAGACCATCAGCGAGCTGCCGGGCACCGCCTATTTCGGATCGGAACAGAGCTTCGCCATGATCCGCGGCGGGCATATCGATCTGGCCGTGCTGGGTGCCATGGAGATCGCCCAGAATGGCGACATCGCCAACTGGATGATCCCCGGAAAGATGATCAAGGGCATGGGCGGCGCGATGGATCTGGTCGCCGGCGTGAAGAAGATTATCGTGGTGATGGACCATAATGCCAAGGACGGCAGCCCCAAGTTCATCCCGGCATGCACGCTGCCGCTTACCGGCACCAATGTGGTCGACATGATTGTCACCAATCTGGCCGTGTTCCAGCGGCCCGAACACGGCAGCCCGTTTCGCCTGATCGAGATGGCGCCCGGCGTCACCGCCGACGAGATTGCGCAAAACACGACTGCGCATTACGTTGCTGATTGAGGCGCCGTTCGACGGGATCGCGCGGAGGTGATGATGATGATCGCGAAGCGTTGGAACTGGGTGCCGCCAGTCGCAAACGGCAATGGGCTGTTGCCTTCCTTGCCGGAATGCCATTGATTTGTCTCGCTGGAGAAATTGGTTTTGCCGCAGGATACTGGTCGACCCAGCCACTGGGATGATGCGAACCTCTGGATAGGGTTTTGACGACTATAGCTGGTGCCCGTCGTATCGCCTACGCGATCGCGTCGGCAGCGCTACTCCTCGTTGCGTTCACATTCTATCGCACCTTCGCCGCGCCCCAGAATGCCTGGACGCCAATTGCGCATTCGTCCATCGGCCGATCTGCGCCGCCGCTGCCAACCAGGCCCGAGCTATGGTCCGGCCGGATCGACTATAATCATGTCGATCAGCGGCTGCAGACGCTGGTCGCCCAATCGGAAATGACCGGGCTGGCGGTGGCCATTGTGGAGGACGGTCGATTGAGCTTCGTGAAGGGCTATGGAGTCACCGACCGCAAAACGAACACAATGATCGATCCCGCCACCGTTTTTCGATGGGCCTCGCTGTCCAAGGGCGTGGCCGGAACGCTCGGTGCGTTGTTGGCGTCCGAAGGCAAGCTTTCGCTAACCGATACGGTGGCGCAATGGGGCAGCAGCCTGCGTTTGCCGGGCGGCGCGGAGCATCGGCTGACCCTGGGCCAGCTGCTGTCTCACCAGACCGGGCTGACCAAGAACGCCTATGACGGCAGGCTGGAAGGCGGCGCCAATGCCGGCGCGCTGCGCATGGCGCTGGCCGGCGCGCCGATGCAGTGCGCGCCCGGCACCTGTCACAGCTATCAGAACATTGCCTTCGACGCAGCCAGCGAGATCGAGGGCCGGGCGGGCAAGCAGCTCTATGGTCCGTTGGCAGAGGAAAAGCTGTTCATGCCGCTGGGCATGACCGGCGCGGGGGTGGGCATGGAAGCGCTCACCGGTGCCAAAACCTGGGCCAGGCCTTATCGCGGCGCGCAGGAGCGTCCCCTGTCGGACGCCTATTTCCGCGTACCCGCAGCCGCAGGTGTCAGCTCCAATATCGTCGATCTGGCGCGCTGGATGGAAGCGCAAATGGGGCTATGGCCCAAGGTGCTGAGCCCCGCCGTACTGAACGAGGCGCACCGGGTGCGCGTGCCCACACGCCGCGTCTATGGCGGGGCCCTGTCGCGCGCGCTGAAGGATCCGGGCTATGGCCTGGGCTGGCGCAGCTTCACCTATGCGGGGCATCTGCTGCAGGGGCACAGCGGCGCGGTGGACGGCTACCGCTCCACCATGATCTACGATCCGGCGGCCAAGACCGGCGTGGTGATGCTGTGGAACAGCAACTGGGGCCGCCCGTTTGCCTTCCCGATCGAAGTGCTCGACAATTATTACGGTCTGCCCGCCACCGACTGGATGGAACTGCCCGCATCCCGCGCCGCCGCGCCTGTCGCCAGTGATGATAACGCCGACGGCAACCTGATCGACGGCCTGACTGGCCACGACGCCCCAGCCACGGAGACCCGGCCATGATGCCTATTGTTCGAATGATCGGCGGCGCGCTTCTGCTCGCGCTCTCCGCATGCACCGCCCCAGGCCTGCTCAACAGCGTCGACGGGATCAGCGGCGGCGGCAAGGGCGTCAGCCGCGTGGCCGAGGGCGTGGCCTTCGGCACGCACGGGCAGAAGCTGGACGTCTGGCGCCCCGATGGCGCGCCGAATGCGGCGGGCGGCAATCCGGTGCTGATCTTCTGGTATGGCGGCGGCTGGGCCGAGGGCAAGCGTCAGGATTACGGGTTCGCCGCGCGCGCCTTTGCCGCCGAGGGGTTTACCGTGGTGCTGCCCGATTATCGCAAGGTGCCGGACGTGCGCTATCCCGCCTTTTTGCAGGACGGCGCGAACGCGGTCGCCTGGACGCGCGCGCATGCGGCGGAATTCGGCGGCGACCCGCAGCGCATCGCCGTGGCCGGGCATAGCGCGGGCGCATATATCGCGGCAATGCTGGCGCTTGATCCGCGCTGGAATGCAGCGGCGGGGGTGCCGGACGGCACGATCAAGGCGGGCGTCGGGCTCAGCGGTCCCTATGATTTCTACCCGTTCGACAAGAAGCGCTCGATCGACGCCTTTGCCGGTGCCCCGAACCCCGAGGACACCCAGCCGATCAACCATGTGACGGCCAACGCGCCGCCGCTGCTCCTCGTCACCTCGACCGACGACACCACCGTGCGGCCGTATAATGCGGCGAACCTCGAGAAGAAATTGCGTGCGGCTGGCGCGGTGGTCGAGATGAAGGAATATCCCGGCCTGACGCATGAGGAAGTCGCCATGGCGCTCTCCGCCACCTTCCGCGGCAAGGGTCCGGTGCTGGATGACAGCGCGGCATTTCTGAAGAAGGCGATGCCTGCGCGCTAAGCACCACCCACTGAGCATAACCAGTTGATCCAGGCGGTTGCGCATAGCGGCGCTTGCCCCTAAAGATGTGTTACGCTGCACTGCAGCAATTCCACTCTTTCCGCGTGATCCGCGCCAGCCCTGCTCGCGCCGCGCCCCGACATGCGAGCCGTGCAATGCCGATCCAGAACAATATCCGCCGCGACTGGCTGAGCAATCCGAAGACCGAATTTCTCGCCGGACTGGTGGTCGCGCTGGCGCTGATCCCGGAGGCCATCGGCTTTGCCATCATCGCGGGCGTCGATCCGCGCGTGGGCCTCTACGCCAGCTTCTCGATCGC